>CAZDYZ010001002.1:0-2007 GCA_964509525.1 uncultured Acidobacteriaceae bacterium | reverse complement strand
GACATCGTGGTGGCAACGACCGTATCGTCATGCAGGCGGACATGCGTCTTCATATCGAGTGCCGCCAGCAGCAGAACGCCGTCACCGTTCACTACTCGTCCGGCCGCGTCCGAGAACAGGGCTCGGTCCGCATCGCCGTCGAAGGTGATACCCACATCGTACTTCCCATCGGCCGCAGCCACTGCCTGCGCAACTTTCTCCGGATGTAGAGCACCGCAGCTGGCATTGATGTTGCATCCGTCGGGCTCGATGTGCAGAAAATCTGCAGCAAGGCCACTGTTTCGAAACACCAGAGGAGCGACCGTGCCCGCTGCGCCGTTGGCACAGTCCACCAGCACGCGCAGGGGGCTGAGCCCATCGGCCCGGACCAAATCCGACAGCCACCGGGCATATTGTTCACGCAGCTTTTGGTCACCAGGCAACATGTCGGAAACAGAAGCAGCCAGGTTTGAAGCCCCTTCCGCTAGCTGTTCCAGATGCGCAAAAATGTCGGCCTCAATTTCGTGTTCGAGACGATCTGAGAGCTTGTAACCGTCTGCACCGAAAACTTTGATGCCATTGTCCTGCCAGGGATTATGCGAGGCCGAGATCACAATGCCGGCATCGAATTGATTGGCGCGTGCCAGGTAGGCCACTCCGGGTGTGGTGATAACGCCCGCGCTGATAACGCGGACGGCAGCTGCTTCCAGACCGCCGGCGAGGACAGTACTAATCCAGGCGCTCGACTCCCTTGTGTCCTGACCAATGACTACGCGAGGCGATGATTCGCAAGTGGCAAGCCGCTGCCCGAGCGCCCGTCCGATGGCATAGACTGTCCGCTGATCGAGCGGATATTCACCTGCCACTCCCCGAATTCCGTCGGTTCCGAATAGCTCTCTCATTGGCGGACCCAAGAAACTTGGCACAACCGCTGTCGCCGCTTCACAGCTCGTCTCACCTTCCCGCCTCCACTGGGGCTTGTGTCAAAGGCGCTAAACCAGCCACCGCTCCTGGTTTCATGAATCTCAGGGCAGGCCTGCCTTCTTGGAAACCTTTTCCGTAGTAACGGTTACGTAGATGGGCCCAGGGGTTTGCACGCGCACCAGCGGATCGTCTACATAGGCATGCGTTGTGAACGTGGCACTGCCGACCACGCCGGTGGCATCCACTGGATCGGTCATTGCGTTAACGATGGTGTTGACACGCTTCTCAGGGCCCACAATCGTGACTCTTGACGGAACAGCCAACGGGTTTTTCATCCCATAACCGCTCAATAGTGTGCCAAGCACCCGCGGTTGAACTTCCACCGAGCGCGTCGCGCTGCGATCGAAGCTGATGTGAAATTGCGCAGGCACCACTTGCACTACCTTGACGTTGCGCGGCACCTGCACCTGAGTCGCGCTCAAATCGTAAGTCCGCTCGCCGGGCCCTGCCCCTTCCAGGTCCAGGATCGCGTGCACCTGAGACGGATGCATCCCCTCCAGCAAATGCTCAGGTCCGCGGATTGTAATCTGCGCCTCGAAAGGGTAATTGGAGGTGATCTCCAGGTTGGGGGGAGCGTGCTGAAATTCCAGAGGCACGGTCATCGGAATCTCGATGGCGGAATCACGCCCAACCGCCCACCAAAGCATGACAGCAATGGCTAAAGAGACGAGCTTGAAAGGCAGGTTTTTCAGCACATACTCGCGTAAGAAATGGAGGAGAGACTTGAGCATGACCTAGTGCTCCGCTCCATCAGCCAGGTCTTTTTCATGGCTCAAGGGCTGCACTTCGCGCTCCTCGGACGCTAATTCGCGATCGGTTACGGTCGTGGGCAGCGAGGCCGCCGGCACGTATCGCCGCAGCACTTCGCTCAAGCGCTCACGCAGATGCTCGACCGTAATATCCCGCTCAATCGCACCACCGACTGCGATGCTGATGGCGCCCGTTTCCTCGGACACCACAACGGTGACCGCGTCAGTTTCTTCCGTGATGCCGATGGCAGCGCGGTGCCGTGTACCAAACTGCGTCGAGAGCACCGGATTCATC
>CAZDYZ010001001.1:0-9437 GCA_964509525.1 uncultured Acidobacteriaceae bacterium | reverse complement strand
CTCGTAAAAATCCACGCAGGGATCAACCGTTTTGTCCATGGCTGTCACATCGAAGCCAGGGATTTGCTTGGGAAACTCGGTAGAAGAGGTACTAGAAGGGGTTGTTTGCGCATTGGCAAGGATGGTGAAAAAAAGCATGGTCAAAACGAAGATAGTACGAATCCGCATTCTCTCGAGCCTCACAAAGAAATGTTGCCCCACTTTCTTCGCGGAGCGGCAACACAAGTCAGTTTTTCCCTGCACCTCTGAACAAAGCAGACACATAACTCCACAGGAAAACACTACTACAAGGGCAGTTAAAGTGAGAAATTGGCACGAGGGCGGAAATGCCCGGGTGGAGGTTAATTTTGGAGTCGAGACTGAGCGAGCCGGCATCATGTTCGGGAAATTGACAGGGAATTCCGGCTCATGACCATACGGCCGATCGTGGAGGCCTGGGAGGAAAAAGCGCAAGGAGCTTGCCCGCAAATATCACCTGCAGTTCACGGCGCGAATCTAAGGCTCTCCAGAGACCATTTTTGAGTTGACTGCCGACATGCCGAACTATGGCCGTTGGCTGCGCGGTTCAGTAGTGTTCGACGGCACGACCGAGGGGTCGCCATGTACGGTCCGTCTCGGCACAACCAATCTCGACGCGGGACCGTTAGGCAAGCGACCTGGGTCGGTTACGGAGTATGATCCTCCAAGGCACATCGCATTTCATCACGCTATGGCGTCGGTCAAAGGCCTGCTTAGCGGAAATGCTGATGTCAATATTCGGTGCACTTTGGAGCCGGTGGAAGGCGCGCCAAAGGTTATCCGAGTCCTTGATCTCACCATCCAATTGCCTGGCAGTGGCGGAGCCTATGGTCCTGTGGGAGTTTCGGAAGGGAAAGGCACGCCTCTCGCGGAGCTGAAGCGCTACGTCGAAGCGTGACGAAGCAATGCGGTCACAAGACGGTCGGCACGAGCTAAATACTCAAAAGATCTTCAGATGGATTGTCAGGTACTTCTTGGGGTCCTTGCGAACGGCGGCGATTAGGCTGCGGGTCTCCACCATCAATTGGTCGGTATTGTTGTATAGCGAAGGATCTGTCAAGAGCTTGCCCGCTGTACCTTCACCTTTATCGAGCCGTTCGGCGATGCTGTTCAGGCGGGTGACGGTGTTGTCGATTTTGTCCGCCAGACGCTCGTCTTTGGCCAGCCTGCCAAGCGTACCCTTGCCCGCGTTGATATCGCTCACCAACTGGTTCGCCTGAGCGGCGGCCTTGTTTGCGTTATCGTACAGCGAGGGATCCTTCAGAAACTTAGCGATCGTGCCGTTGCCTTTGTTCACTTCATCGATAATCTTGTTCAAATTGTCGATAGCAGCGTTCGCCTTGTTGTAGAGCTCATCGCTGTTGAGCAGCTTGCCGATAGTTCCTCGTTGCGAATTGATCTGCTCCACGGCCTTTTGCAACTGGGTTAGCGTCTCGTTGGTGCGATTGAAGAGCGAGGGGTCGTAAATCACCTTGCCGATGGATCCTTGTCCGCTCTGGATATACGAAAGAATACTGTCCATTCGTTTCACCAGGGTATCTACGTTTTGCAGCGTGCTTTGGCTCGCGCGTACCACATCCTGTAACTGTGGCGTATTGCGCGTGGGCAGCTCATCGCCGCTCTGTAAAGGACTTCCCTTGAACCGGCGGCAATCCATGTCGACGAAGACCTCACCTAGCACCCCGGCAGTCGTGAGCTCGACCTGGCAGTTCCGGTTCATCGTGCTCTCATATTTGGTGGTGATCTTCATCACTAGTTCCACCGGTGCGACGGAACGCATGGGATCGGAGACCACCCGGATCCCAACAACGTTACCAATGTCAACGCCCTCCAGTCGAACCGGAGCGCCGACACGCAGACCTCCAGCATTGTCCACATAGGCGCGAATCTTGATCTTCCGCGTGAACAGACCGGTGGTGCCGGTCATGACAAAAATGAGGACCGCAAGAGTGATCAGGGCAACAAGTACGGTTAATCCTACCCGCAGCTGCGACCACTTCACCTGCTTTTCGCTTGGCACGCTCTCTCGATCGCCCTTAGACGCGCCTGCGGCACCCCGGCAAACGCGGTCGATTACACTCCTGCAAGCTCCGAATCATAACATGGCCCACTGAGAGATCTATTGATGCCAAAAAACAGAACGGCGGGAGAACCTTTGTGTTTTTGGGGTGAAGGGTCTACAAGTCCAACTCGGCCCGAATCATGTTCTCTTCCAGGTTCGAATACATTTTGAATCCGTGTTTGAGGCAAACCGCCCGCATCTCGCGATTTTCGGGCAGCATGTTGGAAATGACCTTCTTGAGCTTCTCCTCGCGACCGATCTGGATCAGTTGACGATACAGCTCGGTCCCCAGGCCCTTATGCTGAGCTTCATCGATGGCGACGGCGGCCATTTCGGCTTCGTCCCGTCCGTGCAGCTTGCTGAGGCGGCCTACGGCCAGGATTGCGGTCTCACCGTTGTCCAGCTTGCGCTCAGCCACCAGAGCCATTTCACGGTTGTAATCAATGAAGCAAGTGCGGGTCAGGCGTTCGTGAGCGGTCCGTTGCGTCAACTTCAAGGGCTGAAAGTAGCGCAGGTATACGCTTCTCTCTGAGAGCTTCTCGTGGAATTTGATCATCGCGGGCTCGTCCTCGGGACGGATTGGGCGGATGGTGACTTTACTACCGTCCTTCGTCGTCCACTCGCTAACCAGGTGAATCGGGTAGGGGCGGATGGCAGCCTCCGGTAGTTCGTTGTCCGTCAGCTCACGACTGTGCAGGACCACGCGTGCATCCAGCGCCAGAAGCCGCTCGGGCGATGCGAGCAACGGATTGATGTCAAGTTCCTTGATCCTGCGCTGCTCAACAACAAGCTGGCTGAAGCGAACGAGGAGGTCTTCCAGGGCTACGACATTTACCGGCTTCCGCCTGCGAACGCCTTTCAACGCCTTGAATATGTTTGTCTGTTCCATCATTCGCAGGGCAAGTGTTGAGTTTAACGGCGGCAACGCCAAGGCACTGTCTTTGAAGACCTCCACCAGCTGCCCGCCAGCTCCGAAGAGAATGACTGGACCGAATTGCATATCAAGGCTGCTGCCAACGATGAGCTCGTAGCCATCCAGCTTTACCATCGGCTGCACGGTTACGCCTTGGAAGTGCTCGGCGCCAGCCTTTTCCGTGACCGACTGCTTGATCGCGCGGAACGCAGCCTTCACTGCGCTGCCGTCGCGCAGCCCTAACTGCACGCCCCCCACGTCAGTCTTGTGTGTGATGGTGAGAGAGGACAACTTCAGTACTATCGGGTAGCCTATCTCCTCTGCCGCCTGTAGCGCTTCCTGCTCAGTAGCAGCCACGCGAGTCTCGACAGAAGGTATGTCGTAGGCCTTCAACAACTGTTTCGACTCATATTCGGTTAGGATCGTGCGACCAGACTGGTGTGCATCGCTGATGATGCGTTCCGCTTTTTCGCGCTGCAGTAATGCATCCGCGTGCTGCGGCATGGTGGGAGTTTCATAGATCCCCTTGAGGTTGTAAGAATAGCGCCACATGTAATTGAACGCACGTACAGCGCTGTCGGGAAACTGGAAGGTCGGAATACCAGCCTGGTTAAGGATCTGTTCGCCGGCCGCAACTTCTGCGCCACCCATCCAACTCGCTAGCACCGGCTTTCCAAATCCGCGCGCATACGGTTTCAGTTTTTCGGCGATCTGCGTAGGGTTGGTCATGTCCTGCGGGGTCAGGATGACGAGCATGCCGTCGATGTTGGGATCTTTCGCGGCGATCTCCAGAGACTTCGCGTAACGTTCCGGTTCTGCATCGCCCAGGATGTCCACAGGATTGTTGTGACTCCACTGCGGGGGGAGGATCCCGTCCAACGCTTTCATGGTCTCTTCCGACAACTCGGCCAGATCGCCTCCCCCAGCAACCAGTGCGTCCGTCGCCAGCACGCCGGGACCGCCAGCGTTAGTCAGGATGCACAGCCGCTTGCCCCGAGGCCGCGGCTGCTTGGCCAAAACATCAGACATGAAAAAGATGTCGGCAATACTGTTCACGCGCAGCACGCCGCAGCGGCGGAATGCGGCGTCGAGTACTTCATCGCTGCCAGTGAGCGCCCCGGTATGTGACGCGGCGGCCTTGGCGGCAGCCGAAGTGCGACCGGCCTTGATTACAATGACCGGCTTGGTAAGTGAGACCTCGCGCGCTGCGGAAAGGAAGGAGCGTGCATCGCCAATCGATTCCATATAGATCACGATGCTGTGGGTGCGGGGATCGCTGCCGAAGTAGTCCACCAAGTCGCCCCAGCTCACGTCCAGCATCGAACCGACAGAGACAAAACCGCTAAAGCCGACATTCTCCCGCAAGCTCCAGTCGAGAACAGCCGTGCACAGTGCCCCGCTCTGGCTGATAAACGCTACATTGCCCGCTCGTGCCACCGAATGTGCAAAAGTTGCGTTGAGCCCACGCACTGGGTTCATCACTCCCAAGCAGTTCGGGCCAACTAGCCGCATCTTGCCGCGGATTGTCTCTGCGATCTTCTGCTCCAGTTCTTTCCCATGCTCGCCGAATTCCCTGAAGCCGGCCGAGATGACGATGGCAGCTGGAATTCCCAGTTCCACCGACTCCGCAATGAGACCAGGAACGGTATCGGCAGGCGTTGTGACCACGACAAGATCCACCTTGTCGGGCAGGTCGCGCACGCTGGGATACGCTTTGATGCCCAGAACATTCGGGCGCTTGGAATTTACGGGGAACACTGTGCCGCCGAATGGGCTGCTCAGCAAGTTCCACAGCACGGCACGGCCAACACTGCCGAGCCGCTCTGAGGCACCAACCACTGCGACACTTTTGGGAAGAAACAGTGGGTCGAGAGGGTGGCTCTCAGAACGGTAAACATCGGAGGAAGGATCAACTTTGATGGAGTCCGAAGCTTTAGTGGTAGAAATGGTAGGCATAGTTCCTCAGAGTTAACACACATCAGTCTAAACGTTGAGGAACCCAATCGGAACCGGGTGATCACAGTAGCTCGTGACCGGGCTCACACCATCAGCGAATATGGCTGCCAGTTATCCGGCAATGCGCTTACATCGCAGATCCATGTCCAGAGGTCGAAACACGACCAGGTGCGACTGAAGGAGCCAACGTGGGTACCTGGGATCAAAGGCAACGATAGGCTAGCGCAGCACCTCTGCCAGTCTGCCGCTGGCAATCAGATCGGCGACGCCGTCGATGTCTGAGGTGAAGGTGCGGTCTTCCGTAAACGCACGAGACACAGACCGGATCTCCGCATAAGCTACCTGTCCTCTCTTACCGGTTTTCAGGGGAGCGCGGAAATCGAGCGCCTGCGCCGCAGCCAATGCCTCAATGGCCAGAACGTTACGCGTGTTGGCGACCACGCGCAGCAATTTGGTGCCTGCGTTCATGCCCATGGAGACGTAATCTTCCTTGTTTCCCGAGGTGGTGATGGAATCGACGGACGCGGGGTGAGACAGCACCTTGTTTTCGCTGACCAGCGCTGCCGCCGTTACCTGAGGCATCATGAATCCAGAATTGAGTCCGGCGCCCGGCGCCAGAAATGCCGGCAGTCCTTCGTTGAGCGTGGGATTCACCAGCCGCTCTAGCCTTCGCTCTGAGATACCTGCGAGTGCGCTGAGGGCAATGGCCAGGAAGTCGAGCGCGAAAGCGAGCGGCTGGCCGTGGAAGTTACCACCCGAGATAATAACTCCTGGTGCTTGGCCTGCCAGCGCGCGTTTGGGAGCTCCGACTTTCTTTTCCTCCGGGAAGACCAGAGGGTTGTCGACCGCGGAGTTCATCTCGATCTCGAAAACGTCGCGGCAGTGAGAGATGGTGTCGCGTACCGCCCCGTGGATCTGTGGGATACAGCGCATCGAATAGGCATCCTGAACCGCCTGGCACTCACGGTGCGACTCGCGAATCAGGCTGCCTTCCAGCATGCGACGAAGATTTTGTGCCACCAGCAACTGGCCGGCGTGCGGACGGGCGTTATGGATGCGCGCGTCGAAAGCGACGTCGGTGCCTTTCAGCGCGTCAACGGTGAGCGATCCGATCACGTCGGCACTGTCCGCGAGGACCTCTGCCTGAAGCGTTGTCAACAGTCCCACCGCCAACATGCCCTGCGTGCCGTTAATGAGCGAGATTGCCTCTTTTGCCTCCAGCACAAGCGGCTTAATGTCGGTTTGCTTTAGGGCATCCGCGGACGCCATGCGTTTGCCGCGGTAGACAACTTCGCCCTCACCGATCAGCACCAGTCCAAGATGGGCCAGGGGAGCCAGGTCGCCACTGGCACCTACGCTCCCCTGCGATGGGATTACCGGATGCACGCCGCGGTTCAACATGTCGCATAGCGTGTCGATGACGGTGGCGCGCACTCCGGAGAAACCCTTCGCGAGCGAATTTGCACGCAGAAGAATCATGGCTCGAGTCACATCTTCAGCGAGTGCTTCGCCGACGCCGGCAGCGTGCGAACGCATTAGGTTGACTTGGAGTTGGCGGATCGCATCCGGTGCAATGTGAAGATCCGCGAGCTTTCCTACGCCCGTGTTTACAGCATATGCGACTCGATTATTTTCGACCACATCATCGACTACGGTACGGGCGCGATCTACGGCAAGACGCGCACTGGGCTCCAGCAGGACGGGACGCCGTTCGTAAATGACCTGCCGAACATCATCCAGTGTTAGGTCGTTACCGCTGATGTGAAGCGCCTTCATTGGTGGTCAATACTTGGTTGCCCGTAGCCAGCTCTAGCGTGGGCAGGCGCTTTCCGACACCGATTATCAAATGTCATCATGGCATGTTGCGCGAAGACCGCGAGTCGAGCTTCGGCCTGACTTGTGAGCGTAGATCATGAGCTACTGGCCACGGTTTTACCTGCAGCCTTCAAGAACGATGTCATATATCTCGACGAAAGGTGGGTACGCTTGAATTCCGAGTCCAGCACCAGATGTACCGACTCGCCCTCGGCGAGCAGAGTGCCATCTTCGTCGCGAGCGATTTCATAGCCAAAGTGCAGGAGAGAAGCACGAACATTCATTAATCGTGTCCGGAGAACCACCAAGTCGTCGTAGCGGGCCGGTGCCTTGTAGCGACAGCGCACTTCCGCGACGGCAAGGTGCATACCATCCCGTTGTTCCATCTCGCTATAGGCGAAGCCGAGCTGACGCATCATCTCGACCCTTCCGACTTCAAACCAGATGATGAAGTTAGAGTGGTAAACCACTCCCATCTGGTCGGTCTCGGCGTAGCGTACACGCAAACGGGTCTCGTACACTTCGGCCTGAGCTGTGGTCTGCAGCGGCTGGCTGTCGGTCTTCAAGTATGACTCACTTGTTGCTCGGCGGAGTCTTGCTACTAGCTTGATTGGTGCTTGTCGACTGCGCAGCTCTCCCTGAGGACGCATTGCTCACAGTTTGTCCTCGAACTGGTTCGCCGACAGCAACCGGCTTTCCGTTAGCGACATAGTCCACGAACTGTGCGGGAAGGGAATCAGGTAACGGGAGTCCTGCCGAGTTCTGTAACTGAAAATGCACAGCCGGCGCAGCACTCGGCCCGGAATTCCCACACTCTGCTATGGCATCTCCCTGCTTCACCTTGTCGCCTTTCTTTACCTTGACGCTGTTTTGTTTTAGATGGTCTATCAATGAGAATTCACTGTTGCCATGCGAAATGAGGACGAGGTTGCCCTTCGGTGAATCCGCAACCGGCCTGCCAGGAGTGTTGTCCTGGTAGCCGTCTTCCACATCAACAACCAAGCCATCGGCTGGCGCGAGCACTGGCTGACCGAAGCAGTAGTAATCTGCGTTTTCACTGCCCTCTCCGCTGAACGGACGTCCATTCTTAAGCAAGACGAAGTCGAGGGAGAAACGTTGATCCTCGATAGGGAAGTAGCCATTCTGGAAAGCGGAGCGCCCACCCTGGAAAACGAACCACTGCCCGGCGAAAGGTAGCATCAGCTTGGTCAGGTCTTTGTAGCCGCCATAGCGACCCTGGGAAGGTGTCGTTTCCGGCCCCATCTGAAAGACCTCCACCTGTCCTTGTTCAGTGATGGCAATGTGGGTGATTCCCCGCTGATTTGCTTGGGAGAACTCCGAAAGCCGCGAGTAAAGCGTGCCGGGCTTCACCAGAGACGGGGCAAAGATTTCATCAACCATCTTCGTCTCCGTGCCCAAACGCTCCTGCAGCTTCTTTTGGGTAGCAGCAAACTTTTCCTCGCTCCCGTAACTCTTCTTCGCTCCCTCCGAAAGTGCCGCCCAGAATGCACCTGTTTGTCCCGACTCAAAAATCTCGAAAAGCTGTTGTACCCGCTGCTTTGCCTGATTACTCATTGTGGGATAGGACCCGCCAGAGGACGATGCTGCCACGGCCCTGGTTGACTGAGACTTGGCTGTGGACGACGAAGTCTGGGCGGAGATGAGTACGGGAAACAGCAGTACTGTAACAACCGAGTACATACGGAGTGTCATTTTTTTCTCCCTGTGTTCGCTGCGGCTTGCCCATCTGCCACAAGAGCTTGGGGGCTCGGCAATTGCCCCACTGGATCTTCGGATGCCTGCGCATGACAGCCGCAGCCAGCTGTCTGCCGAGCTCTTGAAATGAATATTGCTTGAAGAGACGCGTTGTGGCAAGAGAGATGTGAGAACGTACTGCTCCAAAATCTTCTCAATTCCGATAACGGCAATTGTAGCCCAAAAATAACCGCCGCCGCGTCCGGACAGCCTTAAGTGCTGTCGCAAGCAACTATTTCCCCGTCCAGCGTGGATTACGTTTTTCCACAAAGGAGCTCACGCCTTCGCGGAAGTCAGCCGTGGTGCGAATACGTGCGTTTTCCTCGACTGCGGCAGAAATCTGACAGTCCAACTCAGCCGATGAATACCGATTGAGCAGTCGCTTGGTTGCAAGCAATGAGGTTGGGCTGTTCTGCAACAGGTTCGCTGCCAACTCCCGTGTCCGATCCAGAAGCGTCTCGGGGGCGACAATCTCGTTCACGAGATGCATGCGCAGTGCCTCTTCGGCGTCAATGATGCGTCCCGTGAGCAGCAGATCGCGGGCATGCTTTTCGCTTACCTGGCGCAACAGAAAAGTCGACACTATTGCCGGAACAAACCCTATGCGGGCCTCAGTATAGCCGAACTTCGCTTCGGTCGATGCCAGAGTAAAGTCGCACAGCGTTGCTAATCCGCAGCCTCCAGCCACGGCTGGTCCATTGACCGCAGCGATGCTGACTTTAGGAAATTCATACAGCGTGCGAAACAGGCGCGCCATTTTCTCCGAGTCGGCCCGGTTCTCTTCTTGCGTGCGTGCTGTGACCGAGGCCAGATCGTCTAGGTCCATGCCCGAGCAGAAAGCTTTGCCGGCACCGGTGATGATTAGGATCTGTGCCTGAGAATTCTCGACTTCCAGCATGGCACGCAGCAGTTCGTCGA
>CAZDYZ010001000.1:0-4286 GCA_964509525.1 uncultured Acidobacteriaceae bacterium | reverse complement strand
CAGATCCTCAGCCGAACGCGCCTGCTGCTGATCATTGACAAGCTGCACCTATATAGCGGAATGGGGAATGCGGCGACCGCGGATGAACGCGTCGACCTCATGCGCAAGGACATCGACGTTGAATTGGTCCGCGATCCCCAGCGGCAGGACATTACGGCCTTCAAGATTTCTTACACAGCGAAGAATCCGCACGTTGCCCAGCAAGTGACTGGTGAGCTGACAAATCTCTTCATCAGCGAGAACTTGAAGGTCCGCCAGCAGGAATCGGCAGGAACGACGAATTTCATCGAACAGCAACTGCAAGAGGCCGGGCAAGCTCTGGCTGAACAGGCAGACAAGGTTCAGAAGTTTGAAGGGCAGCACGAAGGAGCGTTGCCAACTCAGCAAGCGAGCAACCTGCAGATCCTCGCCGGTCTTCAGACGCAATTACAGAGCGAACAGGAGGCCTTGAACACTGCAAAGCAACAGCGTGCTTATCTTCAGGCGATGATCGAACAGGAGCGTTCTGCACCTGCACCCAAGGCCGGCTCTGACCAGGCGGGTGGCGGAGCCTCTGCGGATGTGACGTCGATCGACAATCAACTCGAAACCTTGAGGGCCCAGCTTGCCGACCTCAGTTCCCGTTACACCGATCGCTATCCCGACGTGGTTAGCCTGAAAGATCAAATCGCGCGGTTGGAAAGGACGCGGGCAAATCTGATCGCGGCAAACCAGAGGGCGCGGGAATCTCAAAAGGGCAACGACAGTAATGGCCCGGGCGCATCAATGGATCCAACGGTCGGCGCGACTCTACGGCAATTGCAAGGCCAGCTGCAAGCCAACCAGGTGGAAATTACTAACCGGGAAAACACAATCGCCGACCTCAAGAACAGAATTGCCGAATACCAGGGCCGCCTCAACGCCGAGCCGCAAACGGAACAGGAACTGACCGACCTAAACCGCGGCTACGATCAAAGCAAGGCGAACTACGACGATCTGCTGAAAAAGAAAGACGAATCGCAGATGGCCACCAGCATGGAGCAGATGCAACAGGGTGAGCGATTCACCATGCTAGATCCCCCCAGCTTGCCCACCCGGCCCGACTTTCCCAATCGCCTTCTTTTTTGCGTCGCCGGCCTTGGTATCGGAGTGCTGCTGGGCCTGCTTGCCGCCGGCGGGCTCGAGTTTTTTGACGATCGCTTGCACAGCGAGAAGGAACTCAAGGCAGTTCTTCCCGTCGCGGTCATCGCCGAGATTCCAGCGATCGAGACTGCGTCAGACAATCGTCAGGCAAAGAGGAAAGTGGCGCTGGGATGGGCTACGACCGCATTTGTGCTGAGCACGATTTTCGTCGGTTCCATATTCAGCTTCTTGCATCACTAGGCGCCCATTTCCTATGTACAAGGCTTTCTTTCATCTCAAGCGCAACCCGTTCGATCTCACTCCGGACCCTCATTGTTTCGTGCCCACGCCACGGCACAATGAGGCTCTGGCGGCTCTCTACTATGGGGTGCGCCGCCATAAGGGCTTCGTCGTAGTGACGGGAGAAGTCGGTACCGGGAAGACGCTGCTTCTTCGCTGCCTGCTCCGCTTGCTCGAAAACAGCAAGGACATCGCCTACGCCTACATGTTCAACAGCCGCCTTGAGCCCACCGACTTCCTGCAATATGTTCTCACAGATTTCGGCCTCCCTGCTTCCGGGAAAAATAAGTGCGAGCTTCTGGTCGATTTGAGCAAGTTTCTTGTGACGCGCGGTTCCAGCCAGCTGACTACTGTGCTTATCGTCGATGAAGCGCACGACCTGTCTCCCGACACGCTGGAGGAAGTCCGTCTACTCTCTAATCTTGAGACCGCGGAAGACAAGTTGTTGCAGATCATCCTCGCGGGGCAGCCAGAGCTCGACAAAAAGCTCGATTCGATCGAGCTGCGGCAGCTAAAGCAGCGGGTTGCGCTGCGGACACAGCTCGGAGCCCTCAGCGCGAAACAGACACAGGAATATATCGAGCAGCGCCTCCGCATCGCCGGAGCGGACTCTAATGCACCGGCGATCTTCTCTGAAGAAGCCATTATCGCTGTCTATTCTTACTCCCGTGGCTACCCGCGCCTGATCAACACGATCTGCGAGAACGCTTTGATCAGCGCTTATGCGCGCCAGTCGCCCACTGTGACGGCGCGAATCATCGAGGACGTGGCGAACGAGTTCCGCCTCGAAGCCTTTATTCCTGTCCAACAGAATTCTTAACGTGTTTTTCATTTTCTCATCGCGGTAAAGCAGAGGAGATATGAGCCGGATTTTTGATGCGTTGCGACGATCCGGAAGTGAACGCTCGGGGAGCGACCTCGACACCTTGCCAAAGGGTCCCGATTTGCTTCGTCGCGCCGAGCGTCTCGCCGCCTCGAGATGGGAAGACGCACCCTTCGACAAAGAAACCGAATCGAGAGTTCGCGGAATAGCCAACGAGCGCGCCACGCGGGAAGGCGGCATCACTGCGGTTGCCGCCGGAGAACCGCCGTTTGATCGGGGAGGGCTGTCAGAAGCCGAGCGTGTTGAAATGCTGCGCCGGTTTGAAAATCTTCCCATTGCGCCGCCGTCGCAGAGTCGGGTCGTGTCTCTCACCGATCGGGAGAATCCAACGGCCGAAGCGCTGCGTCTTCTTGCAGTGCGGTTAAGGGATCTCCGCCGCGCCCGACCGCTCAAGAAGATTCTCATTACCAGCACCATTCCGCAGGAAGGCAAAAGCACAATTGCCGCCAACCTCGCATGCGCCCTCGCTCAGGCCACGGATGAAAGGATTCTGCTAGTGGACGGCGACCTTCGTCGTCCGTCTCTGTCGCAGATTTTCGGCATTAGCAAGACGCGGGGAATCAGTGAGTGGCTGCGCGGCGATGACGCGCAGGTTGCCGACATCTACCATCTGGAGACGGCGGGTATCTGGATCCTCCCCGCTGGGAATCCGAGAGGAAACCCACTCGAATCTCTCCAATCCCAACGGCTTCCGGAACTGATGGAGCAGTTGGCCGCATACTTTGATTGGATCATTATCGATTCGCCCCCGGTTCTGCCCTTGGCGGATACAAGTGTGTGGGTCAGACTCTCTGATGGAGTTCTCTTAGTCGCGCGTCAGGGGACAACCGAAAAGAAACAGTTGCAAAAAGGGCTCGATGCGATTGAATCGCACAAGCTCCTCGGTGCTCTTCTGAATGGGACCATAGCCTCCGCTTACAGCGGCTACTATTACCGCTCGTCGCCGCCGTCTTGACGCTTCGGTTCAGTCTTCGGCAAATACGTGCAACAACAGCTCCCCAATCAACCGTCCAATCCGGCCTTTGCGGCCTACAAAGTGCATATGGCCAAAGCTTGCGCCGCTGTCTTGTCCGGCTTCGCAAGAACCATAAATATAACCTCGATCTCCTATTGAGGAGTATGTCGTGACACGACCACATCAGACTAAGTCATCAAATCCGGCTGACCCGCTGCTGGAAACCACGCCCGCCGTGGAACGCAAGCCACTGGACGAGGAGACCTTCAGGCAGACAATAGCCATCGAGCGCAAGCGAACAGAGCGCTCCAAGGCGCCCTTCCTGCTCATGCTCCTTGAGGCCGAGAGTGGAGACGGTCAGCACAGTAGCCACAAGACCCTCGACAGAGTTCTTGCCGCACTGCTGTCGTCGAGCAGGGACACGGACCTGATCGGCTGGTACAAAAGCCGCGTAACCGTCGGGGCCATGTTTACTGGCCTGGTTGTCAATGATAAGCGCGCAGTTCTTGACACCTTTTTAACCAAAGTCACAGTAATGCTTCGCGATGAGCTGACCCCGGAACAATTCAATCAGGTTCGGATATCATTTCATCTCTTTCCGGACGACTGGGATCACAGAAAGCCGGGACTCCCAAGTAACTCGGCGCTATATCCGGATTTGATTAGCCGCGATAAAGGTAAACGGGCCGTCCTGTTGACAAAGCGCGCCATCGATGTCGCTGGTAGTTCGCTTCTACTTGCCCTATGTTCCCCGCTCTTTCTCGCCATCGCTCTCGCAATCAAGCTCACCTCGAAGGGCCCCGTCTTTTTCCGGCAGCCGCGCGTTGGCCGTTACGGCCGAACCTTCACATTTCTCAAATTCCGCTCCATGTACGTCGATTGTGATGCGACGCTTCACCAGGAGTTTGTAACCAAGCTCATTTCAAACAATAACGGCAATCAAAACGGCAGCGGAAATGGCTCGAATGTGTACAAGCTCACTAGCGACCCCAGAATCACCCGCGTTGGCAGATTCATACGCCGCACGAGCCTCGACGAGCTGCCGCA
>CAZDYZ010000999.1:0-4288 GCA_964509525.1 uncultured Acidobacteriaceae bacterium | reverse complement strand
CCGCCACTGCCGCGACCAGTTGTGCTCCTCGGCGGGCACCCATATCGCGCGCCATCAACCCGGTGAGCACCACTGCAATCGCTTGGGCCAGCCCTGCAAAGAACCGGAAGCCCCGTAGCGACGTGCTGAACAGTTCCAGCGAGATCCGTCCGAAAAAGGGCGTCACCGGCGGATACGCAGGATAGCCCCACGCCAGGTGCCGCGCGTCTTCCAGGGTCGCCAGCTCATCGCGATGGATTCCGTAGCGGTTGCCGAGGGCAGTGTGCAGGATGACCGTTGCCAGCGCGATGTAGACCAGCAAAGCCGTATCGCCAAACCAGACCGGCGGCGTCGGCGCGGTCGTAGGAGGATCGGGCTTGCCAGGTCTTGTAGATATCTGAAGTTCCATAGGTGCCAGCTACTTTGACGAAAAGAACTGTTGAAAAGGATTATTTTATGGGGTGGGCGCCCAAACGATACACCGATCTCTTCCGTCCTGCCTGCTTACGTTCACTTACAGGTCTTGAGTGGACTGCCGCGACCGGAGAGCTCCTGCCACGTGAAACGACGGGAAGATGTAGCTCACATGGGAGATCGTGGGGACAAACACACCGCGAGTTGCTTTTGATGGCAAGGACTCAGGCGGCCGTCGAGGTTGAGGCCGATTCCGGGCGGCAGGTGCTCCGCGGCGCCGCATCGAGTCGTCCGCGCACGGTAGTTAAGTCACTGCTGGAAACCCCTGGCCAGGGGCTTCAGCGAATTCCGGATGTTTGGCGTTCGGGTGACGACCAGAACCGAGGCGACATGGCATCTGCCCGAAGGGCCCGTTGCCCAGCTCTGCTTAACCATTGGTCTACGCCCAGCCTAGAACTTCAGTCCAACGCCCCTGTGGTGAACTCAACCAGCGGCAACATCGTTCGGCATGCCGAGACGAACTTTCGCATCAGCTTGTTACTGCAGATCTGGTCCTCGGTGAGCAACACCAATGTTACAAAGTCTCTCGTCTTGAGATCGTCGACGAAGGAAGGGGGGCATCTGGGTCTTCGCTTCTGGCACTCACCTGACGGACGAAGAAGCGCAGAAGCGCTCCGCAAGGTCTGCGCTGATCGCGACCGGCGAAAACGCTGGGGAGACCGAACAAAGGTCTTTCTCGACACCTCCATGCTGATCGCCCCTTTCACACCTTCCTTCGTCACGACCGGCCGAGTTTCGCTCTTCTCCGGAACTCCCATACACGTGGAACACGAAGGTTTTCTGCTATTGCCGGCACCCGATCACCGGCAGCGTGAAAACGCCGACCAGGTACACATACGACCATTCAGGAAAGCAATCGCTGCCGACTGCCGCAAGTCGCAGCCGTTCATGCACACCGTTCACGAAGCGCGCGCGGCTTTCGCTCACAGCACGTTACCCAAACAACACTGAAAACCGCTGCCATGCTAACGGCCTAGTGCAAGTCTCCGTACTGTTCTGATTGCAAGTAGGACAGTGCCCAAAAGTCTAATACGCTCAGAATCGCCAAATGTAGAGGTTTGGTATCTAGGGTAAACAGGGGGCGTAACGTCAGGATGGGATACTGTCTGTGTCGGAGAGGTGGAGACTTGCCGCCGTCCCCACGGTCGAGTTGAAGCCATTCCATCTCACGCGACGGGCGCAGGCATTGCGGTTCGTAGCTAACCCAGCGTCTCTTTCGCTGTGTCATCAAGACCGCGCTGCTCGAGCAACTCGACCACACTATCCAGATCGGGATAGCCAGCGCCGAACTTCCGTGTGAACCAGTTTCCGCCGCGCTCCGCAATCTTCTTGCCATCGGCGATGACTTCAAACTGACCGACCTTGCCGGCGGTAATCACGGCTGCAACGCCGAGACGCTTCTTTATGAGGGCCGCGAGACTCGCGACCTTGGTTTTGTTGTTCTGTCAGGTCGGACAGGAGACTATCTCGATCTTCATTCTCTGCCTCAATAGGCTCAGTGTGTCGGACTGATTTACTCAATTCTCGCAGGGCGGCCATCGAGCGTCAATGAGCGCCGTTATGATACTAGAAGAACCACCTTGGATCATCTTAGACTGAATCTTCAAATATGTATCTTAACTTCCGGTCTCAAACCGTCCAACTTCTTTTGGACGCGGGACATTTCAACCATTTAGGAGAAACAGCTAAAGGGCAAGGCGGGCCGCAATTTAGATTGGGCTCTAGATCTCTTCCCCTAGCTCGCAAGGCTTGCGTAATTCACTGACTTGGCAGGAAGAAGCCGAGTCCTGGCATTGACGGATGAAACGAAGACGTCCACGGTGCCTTTAGTGTACAGGCGGAATCGACCTGTCTCTGGTCTGCTGTGGGAATGGCTTGCGCTTCTCGTGGAATCGGATTACATCCACGTCAGGGATGTGCGCCTTGCGACGTCATCGATTTGCATCATTGCACTCGCAACTTTGTGATTGGTAGGCATGACAGAATCATACGATCTGGAGTCTAGTCCAGAGTAACCCGAACAGTCGAGTTCTAACGGTTCAGTGTACTTTCAATGCGCCGGGAACTAGACTGGTTCCCATCTCAGGAAAATCCAAGGAAAGATATAGCAACTGCAGGAATGCCTCAATCAACCGCCGATGTGATCCTGGGCACCACAAGTTCGGGTTCAAGAATGAGCGTGTTTGCGTGCTCCGAATCACTAGAGGGTTCCAGCCTTCGCTCTGATGTCCCTGCGTCCGCCCGTCGTTGTAATTGAATTCGAAGTGGCAGTCTGTCAAGACGGCTACGATGGTATCGTTCTGTCCCAAAAGGGTAGGGAACCGGCGTCTTGTAGCCGAAAACAGAAAGCGGACCTACTGGCGTCAGTATCAACTTCGAAATGGTGCTACTGGGAGTCGGTGCCACGGTGGTGACGACTTGTTTGGAAGTAAAGCCTCCAAAAGTCGTCACAACGCCGGCAACGGAATGCTCGTGTCAATGCCATCGGAATCTCGTTGCGTCGGGATGGCTTGTCAGCTCTCGCCACACGTGGGGTATACATTATCCCGCACTCAACGCGACCAGGACTGAAGTGGAAATGGAACGAAGGGGTTAGACCACAACCGGATTTCAGCGAGGAAACTAGCGGGTTGCTCAGCCAGATTAAACTCTCAGGTATGGCACGAAAAGCTCGTTATAAAAGTCTTGGCGCGCCCGGAGAGGCTCGAACTCCCAACCCTCGGTTCCGAAGACCGATGCTCTATCCAATTGAGCTACGGGCGCCCTTTTAAAGTCCAGTGAGCCTTAACAAAGAATCCGTCTGGCTTCAAAATCGCATCTCCCACACTCTAAGCGCGTTTGTGTCGATTCAGTATACGACAGGGGGCGCACCTCGCTCCTGCGAGGGAGAACGACATTGTTGAAGCCAGATCACTTATTTTCGGTAATCACGCCAGCTGGCGCACCACCCCCTTACCAAGTGATCAAGAGACTGCTTGCAGATTCTTCCGGAGGCGATCGGGATCGCCATCCGGAAGAAGAGCCTCAACTGCAACGTTGGTCCTCCTGCAGACGGGAACGGCGCGCGCAAGCAACCTGTACCCCTTAGGTGTCAGCGTCACAATACGGCTGCGGCGGTCCGCCGGGCCCACCTTGATCTTAAGCACACCTCGGCGCTGTAACGGCTTGAGAGCGGCTGTCAATGTAGTTCGGTCCATTCCGAGTAGTGTCGCTTCCGCCCCCATGTCTGGTGGTTTTGGACGGTTCATCGACGTTATCAGGGAGAATTGCCCGTTGGTTAATCCAATCGGGCGGAGCGCATCATCAAAGCGCCGTGCCAGCGCCCTGGCCGCACATTGCACATGAAGGCACAGACAAGCATCCCGGACCGCAAGCGTCGTCTCAAACGTTGGCTTCGTAACCATTGCCCTAGCAAGATAATATTGATATCAACGCAACTTGCCAATAGTTGGCGTGGTAATGTATATTGATATCAATATATTAGCTAAGGACTCGATGTTCGGAGAAAAATCATGCTGGGAGAGAAGGTCGGCGCAATCGCGGTGAAGAGTATCGCACTGATGTTTATGCTTGGAAGCGCATGGCACGCGATCGCACAGGATGCTAAACCACCTTATCCGAGCATGGCTCCTCTCGACCAATACCTGATGGAGGATCGGAATTCTGAGATCGCGCTGGCGCGCAGTGCGGCGCCGGATTCGATCTCGCGCGACGCTGAGGTCTTGGTTCTTGGACGTCACGGTTACGAAACTGCGATTAAAGGGATGAACGGTTTCGTTTGCATCGTGGAACGCTCTTGGACTGCTCCAATCGATGACCCGGACTTTTGGAATCC
>CAZDYZ010000998.1:0-3201 GCA_964509525.1 uncultured Acidobacteriaceae bacterium | reverse complement strand
AAATGAGACGGGCGTTTTTCGCGTCCTTCGGGCGGTCACGTCGCATTTGGCGTCGGCCGGAAACGGTATCCTACGCCGCGCACGGTCAGCAAATGTTGAGGATGCGACGGATCCTTCTCTATGTACCTGCGGAGACGGACCACGAAGTTGTCGATGGCACGCGTGTCGGTGTCCTCGCGCAGTCCCCAGACCTGCTCCAGAATCGATTTGCGCGACACAATCTTTCCGCTGTTGCGAATCAGATGGCGCAACAATTCGGCCTCCATCAACGTCAAATGGAAGACGTTGCCGTAAGCTCTGAGCTCCAGAGTTCCGAAGTCTACCTGTTTTTCAGCAAAGGTGTATACGTCAAACTCACGCAGCGCGTCAGCGTCGTGGGATTCGGCCATCCGCACTTCAGAAGGAGGATCGGTCAGCAGTGTGCGAGCCCAATCGCGGCGTCGCAAAAGGCTGCGAATGTGGGCCAGGAGGATGGCGAGGTCGAAGGGTTTGGCAAGGTAATCGTCCGCGCCCGCAGCGAAGCCCTTCAGCACATCTTCCGGACGGCCGCGCGCCGTGAGCATCAGCAACGGAATGTAGTTGTGGGCCTTACGCAACTCAGTCGCAACCTCAAAGCCATCTTTGCCGGGCAGCATGACGTCGAGCACCAGCAGATCAAACTCCCCGCGCTTCTTCAACAGCATGTCAAGGGCAGTTTCGCCGTCACCTACTACGCTTGTTGAGTATCCCTCTGCCTCGAGGTTGAACTTCAGTCCGCGGGCCAGATGCTCTTCATCTTCAACCAACAGAATTTCGTTCATTGCGTGTTCCTCGGCAATTGGATGGTCACAACCGTGCCGCGACCTGGGCCATCGCTTTCCGCGTGAGCGTCGCCCCCGTGGCGGCGGGCGATGGCGCGCACAATAAACAGTCCCAGACCACTACCCTTTACCTGGTTTGGACCCGGTGCGAGCACGCGATAGAAACGCTTAAAGACGCGTTTCAGCTCGCCACGTGGAATGCCGACACCGTTATCACGCACGCGAATCTGCACCTGGTTCAGGTCGGGCGTGACCACCTCGACGCGAATGCTCGGGTTGGCTGGCGAGTACTTGACAGCGTTATCAAGCACATTCAAGAGCGCTGTGGAAAGCTCTTCGCGATCGCCTATCACAGTGAGTTGATCGGACGGGTGGCCCTCCTTCGTCCAGTCCATCGCATCGTTGGAGAAATGATGGCGCGAGCGCGCAAGCTCCACTACTTCCTGCACCAGCGGGCCGATCTTAACTTCAGTTCGGGATAGCAGGGCGTTCTTTTGCACCACTCGCGCTGCGCGCAGTACCTGCTCAACCGTCCCCATCAAACGCTGGGTGTCTTCCAGCATCACTTGGTAGAACTCATTACGCTGTTTCTCGTCCAAGGTTCGCTTCTGCAGTGTTTCCAGGTACAGGCGGATGGAGGTGATGGGCGTCTTCAGTTCATGGGTCACCGCATTAAGGAAGCTGTCCTGTTGCTCATTGCGGCGAACCTCGTGCACCAGAAAGATGGTGTTGAGAATAACCCCGACGATAATGAAGCCAAAAAAGATCACGCCCAAAATCAGTGGGGCGATCTTGCGCCAATTGAAGATGATCCAACCAATGTTGAGCACCATCGCTGCCACAGCCAGACAAACGCCCAGCGTGACAAAAAACGCGATGGTTGTAGTGCGGCTGGTGATGCGCATGAGACGAGGTCAGGATAGCAAAGAAGTCTTCCCTGGTCAGTCGCCTTGCCATTGAGTGAGCGGGCAGCCTGCGTCTGGTTTCCACTGTACCTTCTTGGTCTCGCCTGGAAAGAATAGCTTGTGCAGGGATGGCGGACTTCTTCCTGCCTGCCGGGCACCCTTGGATGAGCGGCCAATGACCCTGACCTATGGGTGGCGTCCCCGTGGGCTCAAAGTATGCCTGTAGGACTCGGTTGGCATCTCGTTGTTTTGGCCATGACTCGCCGGCTTCGTCCGCCTCGCAGAGAACACCACATGCCAGCAAGAAACCTCTAGCCCACCATGCTGCACAACGTTGGGAGCGCCCCATGCGCAAAAGACGACGGCGCGCTGCACCGTCCTTTCACAAAGTCCGACGGGTTCGTCGCTTACACGCCCACTGGTTCTTCCGCTGGTTCCACTCGCGGCTGCTGCACGACTGGTTTGACGCGCGCCGACCCTAGCTTGGGCAGCTTCACGTCCCAGATCAGCCCCAGGGCTTGCAGGGCCCTGATTCCACACCAGTTCAGATCAACCTCATACCACGCCAGCCCGTGGCGTGCCGACTGCGGGTGTGCATGATGGTTGTTGTGCCAGCCCTCGCCGAAGCTGAGATAGGCGACCCACCACAGGTTGCGCGAGTCATCATCGGTGGCGAAACGCCTCGATCCCCACATGTGCGTCCCCGAGTTCACAAACCATGTCGAATGCAATAGAAAGACCGTGCGCAAGAAAAGGCCCCAGAATAGTGCCGCCCATCCGCCGGCGGCCAGCAGGACGAGACCCAAAATCACGACCGGCACCCAGTGATACTCGCTGATCCAGAGATGAAACCTGTCCTTGCGGAGGTCGGGAACGTAGGCCAAAAGCTCCGTGCTTTTGTTGTGGAAAGTCCGGCCGGTGAGGATCCATCCCATGTGCGCCCAGAAGCCGCCATCGCGCGGCGAGTGCGGATCACCAGGCTTATCGGTGATCTGATGATGACGCCGGTGGGTAGCTACCCAGAAGATGGGGCCTCCTTCCAAAGCGAGCGTAGCGCAGACGGTGAGGAAGTATTCCACCCACTTCGGGCATTTGAAGCCGCGGTGTGTGAGCAGCCGGTGATAACCCATGCCAATGCCAAGGCTGCCTGCAACCCAATACAGGACGATGGCGATGCAAAGTGCTTTCCAGCTGAACATGAACAATGCCGCAATTGCTCCAAGGTGAAAAGCGACCATGACGGAAGTGGTGAGTGGATTCAATTCTCTTAGACGTGTCATCAATCTCCCTGAATGTTGACTCCATTGGCTTAGTGTTTGTGTTTGAGGCCATCTCAGACTAACAACTTAGGCGAGTTTCGTTTGTAATACTTTTGTCACCGGGATGTTTAACATCGGCACGGGTTATCTCAACTTGATAGTCCAGCCATGGTCGAGAGTCCCGAATTGAAGCGGATCGGCAAGTGATTCAGCGCCCCTGCGCGTAACTCAACGCCT
>CAZDYZ010000997.1:0-5648 GCA_964509525.1 uncultured Acidobacteriaceae bacterium | reverse complement strand
ACGACGACGCATGCGATATTCCCGGGGCCGATCTGCTTGTCCATGGTCGCGACGGCGAGCTCCGCGCAAGCGTCCCCGCATTGCTCCGGAGGGGCTCCCGCGCTGCAGCGGTACGGGTAGGAGAACGGGACACGGTAGATCTCGGGCGCGAACGGGCCGAATCCAGCCTTGTAGGGCATCGCCTTGGCCGTGAGCGACAGAGTCAGCAAAGTCCGGCCGTGGAAGGCGTGGTCGAAGACGACTACGCCCTGGCGCTTGGTGAACAGGCGGGCGATCTTCACGGCGTTCTCAACTGCCTCCGCGCCGCTATTCACGAGCAGGGTTTTCTTGGCGAAGCTCCCTGGAGTAATCCGGTTCAAGGCTTCGGCAAGGGTGACGTACTCCTCATAAGGCGTGACCTGCATGCAGGTGTGCATGAAGCGGTCCACCTGACCGTGAATAACGGATACCACCGTAGGATCGCGATGCCCCACATTGAGGCACCCGATCCCGCCCGCCAGATCGATGAAAACGTTGCCGTCTACATCTTCCAGCAATGCTCCTTCTGCACGCGCCACGTAAATCGGAGTGGCCTGATGCACGCCTCGTGGCACGGATTCCTGCTGTCGGTTGCGGAGCGTCTGCGAACGCGGGCCAGGCACGGCAGTTTTCAGACGAATGGCTCCCATCTCAGCTCCACCCAATCCGCTATATGATCAAAATTGCTGTGCAGTTGCTCGGTCCCGCGATACTCCTCTATGCTGCGCGGCCTGAACTCGCAAACCAGATTGTCTGAATCCTTTAACACCTATCATAGATTGCTCCCGGAGAAAATTGATCTGGATTAATCGAGTTTACGCAATCGTTGTACATCGTAGGCCGGTACTCGATAAGCCCTTCGGTTTAGGTTCGTCTGGCAGCGGCCTCGACGCTGCAAACCTGTGTACAACCTGTGCGTAGCTCCCTTCGAATATGTCCCGACTCTTGAGACATTGCGGCTGGCTCATCATTACCCAGCACGGGTGAACAGTCGGTCACACGAACGGTCAGAGTGTTGGTTCGGCGCTCCGCTGGCATGCAGCATTCGTAGGCTATCTGGGGTTCAGGCCTTCTGATGCACAAGGCCTTTCCTGTTTCTCTAAACTTGGCCCTTCTCGAAGAATGTTTCAGGAAGCGGGCAAAGTACAGATCAGCAAACTTACCAGATAGACGTCACTATTCATTTGGATAGCCGCGAACATTTCCGGCGCTGAAGACGAGCACGTTTTGCCGCATTGCCCGGAACCTATCTCATTGCAAACAGCACTACACCGTGGGTGTGGTCATCATCTGGGGACCAATGTGACTTTCGGCCCCCGACTTGCACTGTGAAGGCGTGGCTGCAAGCGAGAACGGTAAACGCACAGCTTCCTGCAGACCCACTAATGGCTCAGGACTCCGTCGCGATTGTCACAGCCAAACATTATTCAATTCGAAAACGGAGGCAAAGAAATGAGACCCTCATTGCAAGCGGACGTTGCTGCGTTCAGTGCGTGGAGGAAACGGCTGGAGAAGCTCTGTCTGCTATTAGCGTGTAGCCTGCTGTTCGCAACCCCTAGCCTCGCACAGCAGAGTGTCAAGATTTTAACCGGTTTACCCATTAATTTTGCGACGCTCACGCTGCATATACACGGGCAGCCAATCACTGTTTACGAATTCACCGTTTCAATTTATCCCATGAACACGGCTCCACCCTGGCCCATCGGCTTGTGGCTCTACAGCTACGTCGAGGCGGATTCGGGCAGCTCCAACAACCAGTCGACTTGGGGACAAAGCGAGTGGTGTCGCTGGTGGGCTTCCGAGGTCGCAACACGGGAGCAAGAAAATCCGAAGCAAATTCCTTATCCCTATTTTGAAATCAACCTACCGACGGGCGTCGCGCAGATCCAAACCGACGAGCAGATACCCGTGTATCCGGCAGGAAGTGTGACCTGTTGGCAGGCCGACAACGACTATGCACCCTGAGCTCCCGAAACACCTCTTGTGCCTCGGTGAGCAGTAGTATCCGCAAGCCGAAGTCTGCGTTCACAGTACAACCGTAACTCCTTGACTGGCTGTTTTCTGGCCGCGAGCGGCCAGAATTCTTTTGAGCTCTTAGAACCCCACGGGAAGCGACCCGGCAGAGCCTATAGTCTGAACAAGAGGTGGTCCCCACGATTATAGTGTCGTGCTCGAGGCGGCCTGTGCGAGGCCGGAGGAAGTCTTTGAGCTCGTGAACGTGGTGTGAGAACGGGCTCCAGGCCGCGAACGCCGGTTGCCTGCCGGATCCCTCTCTTGGTGATCGACATCGCCAGGGCAATGCTAGATGGATTCGAACTCTTCTTCTCAGCAACTGCTAAATAGGAATCGTGTTCTCGGCCATGCGCGAAGACCGAGACTTCGTGGCGGGTTCCATCGGCTCAGTGCCGACTTGCCTCACAGGAAGGTGCTTTTCGCTGGAAACCTTAGACGCTAGTCGTCAGGAAGGAAAAAATTCGACATCAAGCTTAAGGCTATCTCCGCCGATCTGAAGAATAGCCGTTCAATGGCCCCGCTCGGAAATTGCAACTGGACCCAAAATGCCGCTTCATGAAGGCGAGGATACTTGGATGAGAAAGCTTGGTACCTGCATGTTAATACTGCCGCTTGCAGTGGGCCTGGGTTTAGGATTAATAGGTTTGTGGATTCGGACAACAAACAAGCTTGATGCGGATACCGCTGGTGCGATTTGCGGCATTGCTGGCGCCGTACTTCTTTTCAAGGGGTTTGAACAAGCTTCAGGAACAGGAAAAAGGATTAAAGAGGGAGCCTGTGAAGTAAAGTTTGTTTCCCGGCTAAACTACAGTCACCCCTCTTACCAGTAAGTGAGCTTAGCGCACAGCTTCTCGCCGCTCGGGCAACCTACCGCGAATCTCCTTCACGCCATTCGTAGCAGTCACTTATCTTACCGAAGCGGTTTACAAGATATGGGATGGCACGGCACCGGGTGAAGAGCCGGCTAGTCGATTTGGGCGAACTGCGGGAACCAAATGCGAGTGAGTCACTTTGCATGCGAAGACAGTGAAATCTACTGATCTATGTCGAATCACGTGCTCGTGTGCCCAAGCAACTATCTGCATTCTCAATTCGCCGGTTTCATCCTGGGGGATAAGGAACCGCGATCCGACCCCCAAGGACACGAGTTAATGCCGCAATGCCTGATTAGCTGTTGTCGACACGGAATCCCAGAGAGGCTCACCATAGCCGATGTAACTCCCCCTTGGGCGGACGACACCATTGTCAGGAGTGAAGGTTACTTCTCCTGCTTGTAGATCCTCCCTTCCTTCATGACGAAGTTCACTTTCTCAAGTTGACTGACATCCGTAAGCGGGTCCTCCGGCACCGCAATGACGTCGGCAAGCTTGCCCGGCTCCAGCGAGCCAATCTTGTCCGCCATGCCCAGCAGTTCGGCAGCGGTCATTGTTGCCGAGCGCAACGCCTGCGCCGGAGTCATGCCATACTTGACCTCCAGCGCAAACTCCTTTGCCGGATTCACGGTCCACGGAAATCCGCCCGCGTCGGTACCAAAGGCGATCTTTACGCCGCTTTGTAGCGCGCGCTTAAAGGTCGCAGCGTGAATATTTACCATGTCAATCCACACGTGCGCCCCCTCAGCGGCCCGTCCCTCGGCAACATACACCCCGACGAACAATGTGGGCACATAATAAATGCCCTTGGCAACCATGGCCGTTAGGTCCGCGTCGGCGATGTAGAAGCCGTGTTCGATGGAGTCCACGCCGGCCTCGACGGAGTTGTGGACACCATACAGCGCGGTAGCGTGTGAGGCGATTTTGTGACGCTGGCGATGCGTCTCATCTACGATTGCACGCAACTCGTCCAAAGTGAAGGTCGGAATGTCGTCCAGTACGCCACCGGGTTGGAGGCGGTAACTGCGGTCGGAATACACCTTTATCCAGTCCACCCCGTTGGATATCTGCTCCCGCACCGCTTTGCGTCCGCCTTCGGCACCGTCCACTTCTTGTACGCCTTTGGGCCACTTCAGCTCCCAAGAGTAGCCAAGCACGGGATACGCCCCGGTCACGTCCATGGCACGCCCCGAGACCTGCATGCGCGGTCCAGGAATGACACCGGCATCTATGGCCTTCTTGATGTCCACATCGGCGTAACCGGCCCCTTCGGTTTCAAGGTCGCGAATCGTGGTGAATCCGTAGCCCAGAGCACGTTGCGCTGCCACGGTGCCAAGAATCGTGCGGTAGGGGGCGGAATAGTGCAGAATCTGCACGTTATAGTCTTCAGCCGTGACGTCACCCTGCAGCAAGACATGGGTGTGGGTGTCAATCAGGCCTGGAAGGCAGACCTCGTGGCTGAGGTCGATCGTCTCAGAACCGCCTCCATGAGGAACGCCGTCTCCTAGTTGCTCGATTTTGCCGCCGACTATGCGAATCCACACATTCTTGCGAGCGATCTCGCGCCTGCCGTCATAAAGCGCTCCGCATTGGAGATAGGTGACCTTCGTCGAAGCAGGCAGCTGTGTTTGGGTCTGCGCGACAGCAGTTGTCGCACCAAGGAGCAGAAGAACGCAAAATCGAGGGCTCATGATCGTCTGATGAGTATCATGGATCGCCAAGACTATACCAGTTTTGTCTCCACTAAGTCTGGGTTTCGGATTACTGACTCGCCTGCGTAACGCCTTACTGGAACGATCAGGATCGAACTAGGGCAACATATTTTCCTACGTCCGTAAAACCCGATGGTTTAAATAGGGAAGGCTCGTTCCCAAGTTGGTCGAATGTCTTGTCCAGTGAACTTTGGCCTGAGCGAAACGCGCACCGGCTCCGGCTGCCCGTTTAAGCTGTTACGGGACCATGACAAGCCGTGGATCGCTTGCGACATGGCCAGGAACGCAAGCCGCTTCTCCGAAGGCCTTATTCGCGCTAGCGTTTGGAGGGATGAGAAAGAAGAGCTGAAGGGTTCGCTCATTCTTTCCGCATTAGAACTGGAGGGGTGACCGCGAATGAGAACCCTTGTATCCAGATTGCTTCCAGAGGTCAGAAGAGATCTCTGCTCCTGCCCCCTGAGGTGAGACAAACAGTTAAGACACTGTTCGCCGTTCGATGAAAAACCCTCGACCGGCGAGACAAGTTTACTGCACAGTGCTCTCCGGTTGGCGAAGCGGAGGCGGGCGCTGCTGAAGAGCAACCCGCCAAGGAATAGCCGACCGGAAACTCATCGAGGCCGATGAGCGCCGGGGGCAGGCCACAACTCCCGCTCCCGGCGTGACCGAATCCAACATCGGATCGATAGATTTCCTCATGCCTCAAAAAACTCATAACGAAAGGTGCCGCGCAGCGGCCTCCTGGTTCTTCTGGGCCGCCCATTGGGCTTCGAACTCCACTGGCGGCAGGTATCCCAGCGCCGAATGCAGGCGCTTCTGGTTGTACACTTTCTCCAGAAACTGACCGATCGAGGCGCGGGCGTCCTGCAAATCACGATATTCGCTGCGGTAGACTTCCTCATACTTCAGGGTCTTGAGGAACGACTCGCAGGCAGCGTTATCCCAAGGGTTGCCCTTGCGCGACATACTGATCTGGATGCCCAGGCCCTGCAGTAACTCGGTGTAATCTCGGCTGGCATATTGCACACCCTGGTCG
>CAZDYZ010000996.1:0-2432 GCA_964509525.1 uncultured Acidobacteriaceae bacterium | reverse complement strand
CGGGACAAAGCTGGTGCTCAGAAGCCCGCATTGCTCAAATGCACGGGTCACTTCTTCGGATGATTGAGCCGCCAACAACGCCGGTGCGAGCCTTGGCCAGAACTCGGGCAGCATGACGCGGAATTGATCCGCCGTTTGGAGGGTCAGAGTGCGATTCACTCCGGGCCTGCCTAAAGCAGGCTTGTCCGGCGACCTTGGGGACTGACTTTTCTTGGCATTGCTTTCCTTTTTCACAGACTCGCCTTTCTTGGGAGATTCCGACAATACAACCGCAAACATTATGCGGATATTCGTCAAGTCTGGCAGATACTTCTGTGAATATCCGTCTTGGCAATGTCATGTATGTCATTGATAGTAAAAATATTATGTCTTGCATCACGCTTCTAAAGTGTGCTCTATTAGACATGGGCACTTAATAAGGATATTACAATGACTAATAAGGAAAAGCAATGGTTCCCTTGTCCCGTCTGCCTGCGCCCGCTGGACGTTCGCACAAGTAAGACCAACAAACCCTACGTCATCTGCTCTCCCTGCGGCGTGCAAATGTTCATTCGCGAGCGCGCCGGTATCGAAGCCTTTGCGGGTTTGGTCGAACAGGGGCGGAAAGAAAACATCCTGGCGCGCGTGGCTGAACTCGAACGGCGATACCGTTTGAAGTGTCCCGATTGTGGCAGTTCTTTTTGGCTCAAACCGAAGAGGATTGTGACCAACAGGATAACGGGCCAAGTCACTGGTTGTCTCTGTCCACAGATGAACTGTCAAGCAACTGTTCCATTACAGGAGCCTGGAAGTGATGCAGAGCAGAGAGAGGGGGATCGTCCACACACGAGCATCGGGTCGAGCTTGGCAACACTCGCTAAGTAGTGCGGGTTAGACGATATGACGACTGACAAAGAATGCGAGCCATTTGTTGACGCAGTGGAGGCGGGGAAATTTCTTTCCTTACGACCGCGCCGGGTACTGGAACTTGCGCGTCAGGGCGTAATCCCTGCGTATCCTCTCGGCGATGGCCAGAGGCGAGTGTGGCGATTTCGTCTTTCCGAGATTGCGGAATCAGTGCGCGCTCGCAGTGTAGACTATTCGCGGCAGTCTCCCGCGCCCTCAAAGGAGAGAATCTGATGGCGCGGTTTCAACGTGGTAGTTTGCGGGTCGAATCCCGCAAGAACGGTGAACACTGGGTGTTGCGCTACTTTGTAACTCGGCACTCTGACGGACGCAGGGTTGAGCACAAGATCCCGATTGGTCTGGTGCATAACTTTCCGACTGAATCAGCGGCATGGGCGGAAGTGGAGCGGCAACACCTACAACTCAACGAACCGGATTTCAAACCCCGGATAACGTTTGCCCAGCTGGCTCACCACTTTATGAACCATGAACTGGGTGAGCAGGCGGAAACGGCCAACCCGAAGTCGCACACGACGATCGCAGGCTACAAACGAATTCTAAAAAACCGTTGCCTCGACCGGTGGGGCGAGCGCATAGCTCTCAGCCTTGAGCCGCTCGAAATCGAGCAATGGCTCCGGGCGCTAAAGCAAGAAGAGGAGTTGGCGAATCCCACCTTGGACAAGATACGGAGAGTGATGAATCTGGTCTTCAAGCACGGACAACGCTACGGTTTGATTCCTCGGAATCAGGAGTCAAATCCAATGCATTTTGTTCGCTGCAAGACGACCAGTAGCTATGAGGCGTTGATTCTAACTCCCCGACAGGCGTTCGATGTGCTCATGTACCTGGAAGAACCAGAGCGCACACTGACTTTGCTGGCTTCGGCAACCGGGCTGCGTATCTCGGAATGCCTGGGCTTGCAATGGCAGGACGTGGATTTTGATCAGTCGCAAATCCATGTTCGACGTACTTGGACTTGTGGCCAAGTGGGCGCGCCGAAGAGCAGGGCTTCGTATGCACCTGTGCCACTACATTCTGTGCTTGCAGAATTCATGCAGGCTTGGAAGAACCGGACGACCTACTCCAAACCAGGAGACTGGGTGTTTGCGTCATCCCGGTGCAAAGGCCGACAGCCACGCGTAGCTAACATGCTGGTCGAGTCTCATCTGCGGCCTGCTGCGGTCAAGGCTAGGGTGCTGCGGAAGGATGAAAAGGTACGCTTCGGGTTTCACAACCTGAGGCACAGCTTGGCGTCGTTCCTGGTGCGCACGAAGACAGATCCGAAAACCGTGCAAGCGCTGTTACGGCACTCGGATGTGAAGACGACTCTTCAACTCTATGCTCACAGTATTAGCGAGGACCGGATGGCAGCTCAAGGGCAAGTGCTCGAAGCCATCCTGCAATCTGGGAGTACAGTGGTGAATTGAAGCAAGTTGTCCGAATCCTGGGCTGAACCTGGGCTGAAGGCTTTTAGGCGGATTGACTTAACTTCTTTGGAATGATGGTGGCCAGGGACGGAGTTGAACCGCCGACGCCAGCCTTTTCAG
>CAZDYZ010000995.1:0-4671 GCA_964509525.1 uncultured Acidobacteriaceae bacterium | reverse complement strand
CGACGATCTTGTTCAACATCCTACGGACGAAGTGCGCTTGGCAGCGTCATAGGACCTCTTTCAATTATCCCGTACCACGCGACGAAGCGTACTATGGAGATCGTGGCGCTAACTACACATATTCACGGCGTGAGTACAAGCCGCTCGCCTGGATTCCGGAATTGCTCTCGCTAAGGACTCGCGTGGAGGAAACCACTCCCGCGATTGCTTATTCCAATTTGAGCTTGCCGTGGTTGGGTTATAATGCCGTGCTCTGTAATCTTTACCAAAACGGAAATGACAGCGTCGGCCTGCATGCGGATGCAGAACCGGAAATGGGGCCCGTGATCGCATCGGTTAGTCTGGGGGCTGAACGCTTGTTTCGTCTTAAAGGGAAAAATGGTGTGGTCGTCTTTGCGGAACGGTTGCTGCACGGAAGCTTGTTCATCATGGCTGGAAACACCCAGAAAAACTTCAGGCACGAGGTACCCAAAGAACCCGATATCTCACTACCGCGCATCAACCTAACATTTCGGCACATCGAGCATAAATAGGCCTCCGCTCAGTGTTCATCCACCACGATTCGTCCCTGGCGTTCCTCCAAACATTAAATGGAAAAGGAAAAACACTATTGCCGTCGCGATGGCCGTCGTTGGCGATCCACTCCAGGCAACATTAGACGCGCACCGGACCCAGGGGCCAACACCGTGGGATGCGCAGCAGCAGCGGGAATACAGTAACGTCCGCAGCTCGGCGGATGGAGTAGGCGTCCCAGTAGGCTGCGCACTCCATTATCCACTGCGAAGATTTCTGACAGGATCCACGCCGGGAAGATTGCCGGTATGAGCGAGAGCGGCTTGAGGCAGAGGTCCAGACCAGTACTGTTTGTAAAAGATAGTGCACGGAGAGCACGGCCCGTACAGGGCGGCTAACTATGGACTCCGAAAACTCAGTAGAGCAATCCCAGCTACAGAGCCGAGAAAGGCGGTTGCAACCGCGAGTCGGAGACTGCAGCGACCTCCTAGCTGCTGGCCGAGCGCGCTGAGCGAGTAAATGCTCACGGGAGCCAGGGTGCAGAGGAGGGCGGCGACATAAGATGCAGGCGTTCCGGTCCGGTAAAGTGTATAGGCCAAGGCAACATCAAGCGCCATTGGCACCGGCACGAGGGTTCCCAGAATCGCTACGCCGATTACGCCGAAGACCGAGATGGGTAGATGAGTACCATACGCGGGTATGAGCTCAACTGTGAGCGCTCCGAGGAAAGCAGCCAGTAGCATCCAGGGTAGCGTGAGCAACGTTAGACGCAAGAGATTACGGAAAAACGTTTTCAAAAAACCGAGAAGGCGGCGCAGAATGGTTGGCGAAATTGCAGGCGTGCCCACTTGGACAGTAAGGCGATTCTCAGGTACAAGAACCGGCAGACCAAGCAGCAAGAGAGTTGGAACGATGATGCGGAGGACAGCCAATGGAAGGGGAAAGAGCATAAAGACCATCGCGACAACCACGGGGTTGAAGCTGGGCGAACTGATCATGACAGCAACCGTGAGGCGAGCGCTCGCGCCACTGACCAGAAGACTCTGTGCCACTGGGGTCGCGCAGTTGGTGCAGACGCCGAGCGGGGCACCGGTGATCACCCCGCAAAGGACGTTGCCAGCAGTGGAAGAAAGCTGCTTTGGGGCGCCTGTGCTGGCCAGCAGCGTCATGAGTGTCGCGCCGAATGGCAAAGCAAAGTACATGCCAAACCGGTTGGTGTAGAGCCAGTTGATGCTGGTGCGGAGAACACGAGTCTCGGTCGACATATCCGGCGTCACCTTCAGAAGAGCATCGAAAGAGATTGGCCCGCCTACCTTGATAGCTGTGCCTGCGTGAAACTTCTTGAGAAGAGCAGGATAGCGTTGTTGGCTCCAGAAAATCAGGATCACACTGACTGCAAGGAGTGTGGCCAACAATACTTCCAAGGTACTGCCGGAAGTGGCTGAGGCTGTAGACGGTGTTGCGCGCATGAGTAACCCCGGTACCATTCCCGCGAGGCGCCGAATGCCGAGATCCTGATTTATGAGCCATCCGCGCTGGAATGCGGGAACGGCACTACTTCTGGCCGGATAGGACTTCCACCTTCTCAATAACTATTGCATTCGAACCTCCCATCTTAAAGACCTTCCCGGTTGCAGTTACTTTTTGTCCTGCAAACGGCAGCAGCTTTTCGTTTTGTCCATTCGACGGAGTAGTATCCGCAATCGGCCAATATATTGTGCCGTTGTCTGTTAGGATCACCAAGGGTGATCCCGCCTGCGCACAGGCCGTAGCGCACTCTCTGCTTATTGGTTTCGTGAGGCCTTTGGTAAATGCACATGCCGAATCCAGAACATAGCCCTTTACGATGGTTGATTTCTCAGCGCCGTAACCCACTGCCAGAGCAGCAACAGACAAGAACACCAATAAAAGCTTCGGGACCTTCCGAAGATTCATGTGCACACCTTCCTCCCAGATCAGGTTGAGTCCCCCGGGGGAGGTGGCATGAGCCCGGTAGGTTGTCCACCCTCGCCCATTGCAAGAAGAATACCCCTCGGTGGCCTTCCTGGACGCCATTCAGAGGGCACTTAAGACTTCCAAGACCCTAGCTGAAGCAATGTGACAGCACAATAACGCAAAAACACTAGAATCGAAGCCTTCGGGACGCATCGGATATCTTGAGCTCAGGGCCGACTTTATTTCCCGCTTAGCAACACAGTCTCATCCCGAATACTCTTTACCTTACGCCAAAGCGTAGGGCGTCTCTGCCCTGCATTGCACTAAGGACAAGTTCAGTGGGCAAACTTGGCGACGAGTCGTGCAAACCTGCTTTTGCTAAGTATCCACAAGTTAGAGATCAGCTGAGACGGTTAGTTGCTTGCGAATGTGTGTGCGGTCCCCTAGGACCCTTGGGCCTGGTCGAGCAACTTCACGGTGAGGGCACCATGAGTGACCGCAGCCCCAGCCCGTAAGGCAGCCGCCAACATGGCGGCTTCGGCTACCTCTTCACGAGTAACGCCAGCACGCTTGGCCGCGCGAGTATGTACATCGAGGCAATAAGGACATTGCGTAGTGCATGCCACTGCGATTGCGATCAGTTCACGATACTTCCTCGGAATAGCCCCGTCTTCGCGCCGGACAATCTTGTCAAACTCGACAAACGCAGAGAATTCCGTTGGTGCCAATTGCTTGAATTCGCTGAGGACTTTTAGATCATCAGAATCGTGGTAGTGCATTGTTCCTCCAGGAATGAAGATGGAAGATATTAAACCACGCAGGAGGCGCTCACGCGAAGTAAGACATGGCTGCCGCCTCCCATGCCTTCATGTCGCGGATCAACTATATCGGCCGGTCAACCACCCTAACCTGGTTGACGATCGATGTTACGGCGAACAAAGATCGTGATCCTCGGATTGGGGTGCAACCAATCCTGCGGTAGCTTGTTTCCTCGTTTGCTGTCTATGAAAAGCAACCTCTGGGAATTCTCGAAGTGGGCGATTTCTCTATAGTTTTCATTCACATAATCTACGAACCGCTTATACTCTGGATAATGGTCGACCGCCTCGAGAAATAGGGACGTTTGCCACTCTGACACTATCAAGTAGGGACTGCCTGCTTCTGCCAACTCGGAGATATTGAACTTTACATCCAGCCTTTGGTAGCCAATCATGTGGAGTTGCGCATTGTCGAGGTATGTTGCGGGTACAGTTGGAATGGGGAGATTCCGAGGAAGATGTTCTTTGATCCAGAGTGTTGCCTGGATGCGAGGATCTACCCGTGCCATGACTTGCACATAGGAAAAGGAGAAGAGAAAGGCGTACGCGATGATTGCGTAACCGGCCGCCACCGATACTTTCCCAAGCACACCCCGATTTCTCAGATCACCTATCAGAGACGCGACGAACAAGGCTGCCAAGGGCAGAATGGGCACTGTGTAGCGTACCAATCGCCAATTGTCCATCGCCAGCAGAGGGTAATAGGCCACAAGGAAAGTTAGAACCGGAAAAAGCTCCCACCTCTTCCTGATGAGGACGCAAACGCTGAGGACCCATCCGAGCGCCAGCACTGTCGCGACGAGCATCGGAGCAGTCATGGCAAACGGCATGACATTAAGGGGATAATCAATCCATGCCGGAGGTCTTACAACATAGTATGGAACGCCCCGCCGATTGAGCCATTCGACCCAACGGAGCGCTTGGATAATCTCGCCCCAGTTCGCCGTTCGGAGTACTGCAGGTTCGCCAAGCGCGAAGCCCAGCCCGACGCACACCAAGTAGGAAACCCAAGAAAAGCGCTTATGGAATTTCCCCGAGGCCATAGCGATAGCTACAAGACCTACTAGAAGCATAAGTCCACCGCTGTACTTGACCGACGCGGTATATCCAACCAGGCCCCCCAACAAGAACACGTATCCTGCTCTCCCGCTAGCCAGAAGCTGATAAGCCGCTAACATTGTGGTCAGCATCCAGAAGGTCATTGGCACATCGGTCTTGAAATAGTGGCTGTTGATCACAAAACCAGGTAGAACAGCGAGGGTAGTGGCGGCGAACCGTCCAGTCCAGGTATCGAATAGCTTGCGACCCAACAAGAATAAGGCGGTAATAGCGCCCAGCGCCGACACGAAGACCACTAGCCGACCCATAATAATCACCCACAAGAAGTTGGGATTGGCTAGTCCTG
>CAZDYZ010000994.1:0-2756 GCA_964509525.1 uncultured Acidobacteriaceae bacterium | reverse complement strand
TACCCCACGCCGGATTAGTTCCTGCATGAAAAGCGTGCGGAATGCTTGCGAACGTTCGCGGTGCTCATCACGCGTACCGAATCCCAAATTGCACGGCCGCCCAAAGACTTCAAAGAAACCTTCGAGTTGGTTCTCCGCAATTGACTGTTGGACCAAGGCCTGCAACCGCTTTCCCTGTCTCCACAGAAATTCGACTACGCCCTGTTCACGATAGATCTGAATGGTCGCAAGAGCTGCTGCCATGGCGTGGGTTTCGGCGCCATGAGTCGTAGAGAGCAGGAACACGCGGGGCTGATCATGGTCCAGACCACCTAAACGCATGATCTCTCGATTACCTGCCAAGGCTGAAATTGCAAAGCCGTTGCCAAGCCCTTTGCCAAATGTAGACAGGTGTGGGACCACCCCATGAAACTTCTGCGCCCCTCCAAGGTGCCAGCGGAAGCCGGTGATCATTTCGTCGAAGATAAGTACTGTCCCTCGTTTTTCGCAGAGCTCCTTGACTAGCTTCAGGTAACCCGGAAGCGGTGGAGTCGAGGCTTCTGCTTCCATCACCACACAGGCAATCTGCCCCGGATACTGATCAAACAGCATCTCCAAACTGCCAAGATCGTTATAGTGAAATTTCAAAGTCATCTGTGCGATCGCGCGGGGTATCCCGGCATCCATCTCAGTCGTGCAAATGAACCAATCGTCGGTTGAAAAGAAGGGTTGGTCGCCGCAAACTGCCACCAGATCCCGCCCTGTATATGCCCGGGCCAGCTTTACCGCCGCGGTGGTCACATCGGATCCATTCTTAGCAAACTTCACCATCTCCGCGCCATCAACAATCTGCAGCATCACCTCCGCCAGTTGGATTTCGACTTCGGCCGGTCGAGTGAAGTTGGTTCCCAGCTGCATCTGCCGGCAGGCCGCCTCCACTACTGGCTCAAAAGCGTGCCCTAGTGTGACCGACCTGAGCCCCATTCCGTATTCGATAAACTCTTTCCCATCCGGGTCCCAAACATGGCAGCCTTTACCACGCGCGATGAAACCCGGCGCCTGCAGCGGATACTGATCGTCTCCCTTGGCATAGGTGTGGCTGCCCCCGGGGATAAGGCGGTGGGCCTTGGGCTGGAGAATATGGGACTTGGAGCATTCCCGGACTTCAGCGGCAGGTTTAGTGACCACAAGCGTGTATTTCGCGCCAGACATCTGTGGTTTTCCGTCAACTGACTGAACTGAGGGTCATCTTCCGAGCGTAAAACGCCTCAGCATAACCGCTGGGCGAGTTTGACTCCATGCCGCGAAGTCGCATGAGCCCCATAAAAACCTCGTGGTCGAACCACGGCTTGGCACGTTGCGATTCGAAAGTCTCTAGCAGACAGTTCGTCTTTAGCTCAGCGAGCGATACCTCCAGCGGCACAAAGACGTTTGGCCGCCCCAAGTCTCCGTCGTACTTGGGTATCTCGTATTCGAGGATCAAATGGTTTCGAAATGTGTTGCAGGTGAGCTCAGAGACCAGACGGTGATCTTGATGTGCATCGCCCTCCCAGTGGGTGAAAATCAGGTCCGGATTCACCTGCCCTTTCAACTCCTCAAAACACTCCTTCACCTCGAGGCCGCTGTATGGCAGAAAGCCGTCCCGGTAATTCTTGAGAACCAGTTTCTTCTCACAGCCGCAAGTGAAAACGTCAGCGGCTTTTGCGGCCTCCCGGCCACGTGTCCCTGAGGCGCTGAATACCAGCCAATGAAACCTCAGTTGAGGAACAGCTTTCTTGAGATGTAAGAGGGTGCCCCCACAACCGATCTCGATATCGTCGGAGTGTGCCCCCAGACAAAGGACAAGGAACGGATCAGGACCCTTGCGAGTAAGATTCAGCTGCAACATGCGACGGCTCGCGGAGCGTGGTTACCGTTCTTCCACAAGCACCACGGAGCACTGCCAGATGCCTCCAGTTCATCCAGTATCTGCTTGTCCCTGAAGGTATCCATACACTGCCAAAAGCCACGGTGCCTTTGGGACCACACTTTGCGTTCCGCAATCATCCGCCCGAAGGGCTCGTAGACGAGTTCTTCTCCCGGCTTGATATAGCGAAACACGTCCTTGCGCAGAATGAAAAAGCCACCATTCACCCAGATATTGGCATCGTTCATGCATTTGATGCCCCGGACTGAGCCATCTTCATCCAAATGGACAGTATCCAAGCTGCTCGATCGCGGCTGAACTGAAAGAAAGGAAGCATAGCAGTTGCGACGTGAGAATGACTCAATCATCTGGGGGAGATAATAATCCGTGAGGCCGTCGCTATAATTGGCAAGAAAAACCTCTTCTCCGTTCAGATATGGTTGGATCAATCGCAAACGATCTGCGATCGTTGAACGCAAGCCGGTATCGACGAAAGTGATCTTCCAGTCGTCGATATCGCGCTGCATAAACTCCAGCTTCCTACCGCCATCCGCGAATACAAAGTCATTTGACACCGACTCCTCATATTCGAGAAAGTAATTCTTGATGACGCTCGCCTTGTAGCCCAGGCAGAGAATGAAGTCCTTGTGGCCGAAATGGGCATAGTACTTCATGACGTGCCACAGCACCGGCCGCCAACCAATCGTTACCATAGGCTTCGGGACGTCTTCGGAGTAGCCCCTGAGCCTCATTCCTGCGCCGCCGCAAAACAATACGACTTTCATGCCCATCCCCTTCATCTCCGATCAACAGATCTCAACTCTCGGAATCGGGACGACAAATCTGCCACCCCACTCCCGAATAAAGTGCA
>CAZDYZ010000993.1:0-7938 GCA_964509525.1 uncultured Acidobacteriaceae bacterium | reverse complement strand
TCGAAGAAAATTCCGGACAACACGCGCAGTCGCCGTACGTCGGCGTATTCCGGATTGACTCCGAGTACCAGAATGTCCTGCTCCTTGCCGCCCGGACCGGCAATGCGGTCATGAAGATTGAGCACTGGCGAGGCAGCCCGTATGCCGGGGACCTGGCGCTGTACGGCAGTCATGTCGTCAACGGTCAAATAGTCGCGGAGTGCCACGCTCGATGCAGCGTTCGACTGACTGGAATATTCGGCCCAGACAAGGTTTGCACCCACATTTCGGATTTGCGTCAGCAAGAACTCCTTGCCGGTAAGTGCGATTGTCACTACAAGGATGAGGGACGCGGTGCCGATCACCATGCCCAGTGCGGTCATAGTGGCACGGACTTTATCGGCGCGGAATGAGTCGGCAGCAAACCCACAGATGTCGCGAAAGACAATCCTCCGCTGCTTGCTGGGGATGGCAAATGACGCGACTCTCGTCCTCCGTGGCAGCATGCTTGTTAACCTTTGCCGATAACTACCAGGGTGACGCCGACACAAACCAAGAGAATGCCAGTCCAGCGTCGCCAGTTCACCCGCTCGCCAAGAAAGAACTTGCTACCCAGAGCGCCGGCGACATAACTCAGCGCGGTGACTGGCACCACGAAGCTGACATTCTCAAATGACAAGATGGTCAGCAGGGAGAAAAACCCCAGCGCCATTAATCCGACGCCTATCCAAATCCATTTGATGCGCAAAACGCGGAAAAACACCTGGATGAGCGCCGTCGGTCGGAAGTCATGAACCTCGCCGGCCGCCTTCATGGCGCGTGAAACGCAAAGCTCACCGGCCGTGCCGGCAATTACGATCAAGGTGAAGAAGACGATTTCCAACACGATTACGGATTCTCCGTGGTGCGTGGATTGGTGTGCCCAACAACGAGGACCCCGAGGCAAATGACTGCAATGCCGACCCAGCGAACGGGGGAGACAACCTCACCGAGCAAGAGAGTTGCCAGCAGAGCCACCACCGGGTAAGCCATCGAGGAAGCCGGCTGGACATAACTATAGTCGGCCCAGGAAAGCACAAGCATGTAGGCAACGAAAAAGGTGAGTAGAGCTGCGATGCCCAGCCATATCGTGCCCGACCCGAGTATCTTGGCGAAGACGTGCCCTAACGTGCCGGGGGACGATATCCTGGTCGTTATCCTGCCGATGTTTTTCATACCTTTACCAAGCATGAGGTTACCCAAAGGGCCGGCAACCACCATGACCAGGATCGCCAGGTATGTCTTGAGATGCAATCGCTTGTGAAAAACCATTTTGTGATATTTAACCTGTGCCCTGATCCGAACCTCGAACGGGCCTTTTGTCATGGTATAACAAGAGTGATACAGGCACGACGTGCCACCATTGCTCCGGCAGAGTTTCTGCACCAGGTCGGTCCTCGCCGAAGAGCGTATAACTCCGAACGGGGAAGGGTCGTCGCATTTTGTGTGGCATAACTGGTTTCACCCATAAGAGCTGGTCTCCCGACCCCGGCCTCATTCAGATCGCCACCTCCACCCTGATTCACCGAGGTCCCGACGAGCAGGGCGTCTTTCGGTCAAACCTCTGCTCGATGGGCGCCACCCGATTGAAGATCATCGATCTTTCTGGCGGCGACCAGCCCATCCAGACCGAAGATGGCGAAGCAGCCATTGTCTTCAATGGCGAGATCTACAATCACCTGGAACTCCGCTCCGAACTAGAGAAGCTGGGCCACCGTTTTCACACGCATTGCGATACCGAAACTGTTTTTCACGCTTTCCTTGAATGGGACACGGACTCATTCGCCAGGTTGCGCGGTATGTTCGCGGTTGCGTTTTGGACCAGCTCTTCCCGGCGTCTCGTCCTGGCTCGAGATCGCATGGGGATCAAACCGCTGTATATTGCGCGACATGGAGAAGAACTGTTTTTCGGCTCCGAGCTCAAAGCAATCCTGGTGCATCCGGGGATTGAACGGCGCCTGAGCCTCTCCGGCTTGGATTGTTATCTGTCTCTGAACTACGTGCCGGCACCGTGGACGCTCGTGGAAGGAATCGAGAAGGTTCTGCCCGGCCACTGGGTCGAGTGGCGCGATGGGAAGCTCCGTTCTGAAGTGTACTGGCGTTTGCCTGAGGGTACATCCCAGCACCGGACAATGGACTCCGCAGGGGAGGAGCTGGACTCCCTTTTGCAGCAATCGGTTCGCGAACATCTGGTTTCCGATGTCCCGCTGGGCATATGGCTTAGCGGAGGCATTGATTCCTCGACTATTCTGCATTTTGCCGCCACGGCATCAACCTCTCGACTGAAGACCTTTTCGATTTCCTTCCAAGGGAGAAGCTTCGACGAAACCAGCTATGTTCGACAAGCGGTGAAGCAATACGGAACCGATCACGAGGAACTGGACCTCAATCCCGACCAGGACCTGCAAGGCGCTATCGAAGAATTTGCCTACTACTCGGACGAACCGAGTGCCGATGCCGGAGCCTTGCCAGTGTGGTTCCTCTCCAAGCTCTGTAAAACCCGGACAACGGTTGCACTCAGCGGAGAGGGGGCCGACGAATTGTTCGCCGGATATCTGACCTATAGGGCCAATCGCATTGCGAACTACCTTCGAGCACTCCCGGCAAGTTCTGTCCGATTTGCGCTCCGCGCATTGCGCCACTGGCCGGTTTCGGACGAGAAGATTAGCTTCGAATACCAGTTGAAACGGTTGCTGAAGGGCAGTTTGATGTCACCAGAATGGGCCCATGTTTATTGGAATGGGACATTTTCAGATGTGGAGAAACAGTCTATGCTGCGAGCGGAGCTGCCTGGCGCCCTGAAGAGTATACTGGCGGATTTGCGGCAGGAGTTGCCCGGCAATGACAGTCTTGCCCCGTACCTGAAGTTCGACCAGAAGTACTACCTTCCTGACGATATTCTGGTGAAGTCGGACCGCATGAGCATGGCTCATTCCGTGGAAGTGCGGCCGCCTTACCTTGATCATCGGATCGTCGAGTTCGCGGCAACGTTGCCGGCATGGTTCAAGATTCGCGGCTCGCGACAGAAAATCCTGCTGAAAAACATCATGAAGGACAAGCTGCCGGCTGCCATACTGCGACGGACGAAAGTCGGCTTCGACATCCCGGCACACGAGTGGCTTCGCGGTCCGCTTCGACCGCTGCTAATTGATACATTAAATACGGGGCTCTCTGAGCACCCGCAATTGTTTCGTTCGGAGGTAATCCAATCTCATCTTCGCAGTCACCTGGAAAGGCGAGTCAACCTTGGGTATCACTTATGGGGCCTGATGATCATGTTCTTGTGGATGACAAAGTGGCGAATTCAGGCGCCCATTTCCGCCCCGTCGAAACGCCAGTTGCTAGCCGAGGGAGTTGGCATTTCTATCTAGGGGTAGTGCTGATCGCCGCTGTTGTGTATGTGGGATGCATGGTTTCACCCCCTTCCCTCATGGACGATGTGGACGCTGTGCAGGCGCAGATCGCGCGCAACATGCTCACCTCTGGCAACTGGGTGACCGCGCGTCTGGACGGCGTCGTTTATCTGGAGAAATCACCCCTTGTCTATTGGCTTATGGCGGTCGCCTACAGGGTCTTCGGCGTCCATGACTGGGCCGCGCGTATTCCTATCGCCCTCTCTTGCGTTGGGCTTTGCTGGCTAACCGCCGCTTTTGGCACGTGGGCATTGGGCAAGCGGGCCGGTTTCTACGCCGGGCTGTGCATGGCCACCTGCGTCGGCCTGTTTCTTTTCACGCGAATCCTGATTCCAGACGTGATGTTGACGTGCAGCGTTGGTCTGGCCATGTGGAGTTTTCTGCGCAGTCTGGAGGAAGACGAGCCCCATCCGCGTGTTTGGGCCGTGGTTTTTGCTGTTAATCTCGGGTTGGGGTTGCTGCTGAAGAGCCTGATTGGCGTGCTCTTCCCGATTGCTGCGGCGGGTTGTTACCTGATTGTCACCCGGCAACTGTTTTCTGCCGGGACCTGGAGGCGGTTGCATCCCTTCACGGGACTGGGAATCATCGTGCTCATTGCCGCGCCCTGGCATATCTTGGCAACCCTGCAGAACCCACCCTTTTTCGACTTCACCGTTCGAAGCGTTCCGGGCCAATACCACGGCTTCCTGTGGTTTTATTTCATCAATGAACAGGTGCTCCGGTTCCTGAACTTGCGATATCCGCGGGATTACAACACCGTACCCCGACTATACTTCTGGCTGTTTCATTTGATCTGGCTGTTTCCCTGGAGCGTGTATTTTCCCGGCGTCGCCAAACTGTCTTATCGGCCCGTGGATCGTGCAGGCCGGACCCGACTGTTGGCTCTGTGCTGGGCCGGGTTTGTGCTGGTCTTCTTTACTTTTTCCACGACGCAGGAGTATTACTCGATGCCCTGCTACCCGGCACTTGCATTGCTGCTAGGTGCGGCGATGGCGACAGAGGGCGAATGGATCAAGCGAGGAACGCGTGTCCTGGGCACGATCACAGCGTGCGCGGCGATCGTAGCCGTCAGCATTCTGGTGCTGGTGCGCAACGTGCCCGCTCCCGGAGATATCTCAACGGCGCTCAGCCATCATCCCAAGGTGTACACGCTGTCGATGGGACACATGGAGGACCTCACCCTGCGGTCCTTTGCGTACCTTCGATTGCCCCTTGCCGTGGCCGCGGTTGCCTTTATCATCGGCGCGAGCGTGGCTTTCTGGAGACGCACGAGGACGGCATTTCTGGCCGCTACCTTGATGATGGTGTTGTTCTTCCAGGCCGCACGCATGGCGCTAGTGGTGTTCGATCCTTATCTGTCTTCCAGAGCACTGGCGGAATCTCTACTGAAATCTCCGAAGGGAACACTGATTGTGGACCACCACTATTACACGTTCTCTTCGGTCTTCTTTTACGCAGACCGCACAGCGTTGCTTTTGAACAGCCGCTGGAACACTATGGAATACGGCTCGTACGCGCCCGGCGCCCCCGACGTGTTTATCAATGACCCGGAATTCAGGAACCTCTGGTTGAAACCGGAACGGTTCTATATTGTGGCCCAGCAATCTGCCGTACCTCGCCTGAACGGACTAGTAGGCAGCGAGCAACTCAATGTTGTCGCTGCCAGTGGAGGTAAGGTCCTGATGACAAACCACCCTTTACTTGCGCCAGCTGCGCCGAAAGGCACGTGAGCCTTTTCGTGGGCCCCTTCCCTTACGTTCTGGTCGCAGCTGTCATCGGTAGCTTAGTGGTCCTGAGCGCCGATCTTCGCCGCCGAAGACTAGCGCTGAGACGTTCCGCCGGTTGGCACGTTTTAACTGTGCTGGACATCGTCGGTCCAGCGGTGACGATAGCGATTTCATCCGGCCTGGTGGTCAAGTTGGCTGAGGTCGCCACCTCTCAAGGTGTTTTGCAGCTGCGTTTGCCTGCGACCTGGGGAATTGCTGCCAGCATTCTGATTTTTGTTTTCATCTGGACCGAGGGCCACCGTCAGGTTCAGTTCCAGCGTCCGCGAGGAATTGTATTTAGTGAATGGCTCATTCTTGGTGGCACGTTCCAGCTTCTCCAGGCATATGTTTTCAAAGGCTTCCCAGCAGTGCCACATGGAGCTTTCGTAGATGGTCTGTGTGGGTTGGCAATCCTGGCTGGTCTACTCTTGATCGCACGCATTGTGCCACCGTTCCTGCAAAAGGGCGAAGAACGTCACATCATTGAGCGCCTGAGCGAACAGGGCGAATCGGTGCAGCGAGAATACACTCCGGCTACGCCCGAATGCCCACATCCTGAGCTATGGAGGATGATGGACTCGCAAACCTCGGAACTCGAGGTGCTCGATTTCCTGAAATCATTGGTGATGACGATCAAGCCGAATCTAATCGTTGAAACTGGTACCTTCCTGGGCTACGGCACTATCAAGATGGCAGAAGGGCTGAAGGCGAACGGGTTCGGCAGAATCATAACGATCGAATATGATCCTGAGATCTACGCCAAAGCCGCGGAGCGATTCGATGCATCGGGTCTTGGAAGCTGGATTGAATCTCGCAACGAGTCGAGCCTGGACACGCGGATTGAGGGAAGCATCGATTTTCTCTACAGCGATAGTGAACTGAACATCCGCGAGCAAGAGATCCGGAAGTTTCTTCCGCAACTCAATCCTCGCGGACTGATCGCGGTCCACGACGCCAGTTCGCATTTCGCGGTGGTGCGAGAAGGCGCGCTACGCCTCGAGCAAGAGGGTCTGATTTCGGTGATCATGCTATCCACGCCACGTGGTCTGGTATTGGCGCAAAAGCGTGAAGGCCGCAGGTAGACTTGGCCTCAGGACACCCATTCAGCTTGGGTTCTGCTGGGCAGACACATCTAAGTCTGCTAAGGTAAAAGGGGCTTGCCGGAGAGTGGTTGTAGGTGGAAACGAGTGAGCAGGGAGGCAAGCGCTGGCGGGAGAACGAATCAGCAAAATAGGGTTATGGAATACGGATCCAGGATGTCATGTTAATCCGCTTTCTTCCTGAGGAGGCTATATGAGAATTGCCGTGCTGGGCGGCGACGGCTACTGTGGATGGGCGACGGCGCTATATCTGTCCAACCAGGGACATTCTATTGCGATCGTCGATAACTTCGCCCGCCGTCAATGGGACCATGAACTTGGAGCGCAGACTCTGACCCCTATCAGACCGCTTGCGGAGCGGTTGGCCACCTGGCAGGAGCTAACAGGCAAGACGATCGAGTCGTTCGTCGGAGACATCACGGATTACGACCTTCTGACATCGGTGATGACCGAGTTCGAACCTGAGGCGGTCGTGCACTTTGCGGAGCAGAGGTCAGCTCCGTACTCCATGATCGATCGCAAGCACGCGTTGTTCACCCAGATCAATAACGTCAGTGGCACTTTGAACCTACTCTATGCCATTCGCGAATTCCTGCCCGAATGTCACCTGGTCAAGCTGGGCACTATGGGTGAGTATGGCACCCCCAATATTGACATCGAAGAGGGATACATCGAGATCCGGCACAACGGTCGCAAGGATGTGCTGCCCTTCCCGAAGCAGCCCGGCTCTTTCTATCACCTCTCGAAGGTGCACGACAGCCATAACATCGCCTTTACGTGCAGAGCCTGGGGAATCCGAGCTACGGATCTCAACCAAGGCGTTGTCTATGGGACTGTGACCGATGAGACCGGGCTGGATGAAGCTCTTATCAACCGCTTCGACTACGACGAGGTATTTGGAACTGTCCTGAATCGTTTCTGCGTGCAGGCCGCTTTAGGTCATCCGCTCACGGTTTACGGCAAAGGAGGACAGACGCGCGGATTTCTTGACATTCGAGATACCGTACGTTGTGTGGAGATCGCGTGTCTCAATCCCGCGAAGCGAGGCGAGTTCCGCGTGTTCAACCAGTTCACCGAACAGTTTACCGTCCTGCAACTGGCGGAAATGGTACAAACCGTCGGAAAGGAGACAGGACTACAAGTCGAAATCGACCACCTGCCTGATCCGCGTGTCGAGGCGGAAGAACATTATTACAACGCGAAACATTCATCGCTCCTCAGGCTCGGCTTGCAACCACATCTTCTGTCCGAATCGCTGCTCGACTCGCTGATCCACATCGCCGTACGATATCGCGAGCGGATAGACACGTCCCTGTTCCTGCCCCAGGTAAACTGGCGCGCGGCAAAGAACGAACGCCGGGCCGAGAAGCACAAAGGATGCATTCTGGCGAAGAGCACGCTATAAGCGGGTTTTGACACCCTGCTCTTCGGGTAACTTTGGAGCCGAAGCCGGGGAGACAGCCGCCGGGATAAGTCCCCCTTCGCGGATGAAATACTTCTTACCGCGCCACGTGATGGTCCTTCGCGTAAAACTCACCAGCCAGATCAGAAATGCCATCGCATCCCAGACGGGGATTAGCCAAAGCTTCCTGAATGTTTCGCGCTCCTTGAGCCCCCATATGCCGACCATGCCGGTCATGG
>CAZDYZ010000992.1:0-2386 GCA_964509525.1 uncultured Acidobacteriaceae bacterium | reverse complement strand
ATGGCAAGACGGCTCCCAGCGATCCTCCTCGCGACAACGTTGACGAACTGCTTCTGCAAGATGCCTACAATATGCGCAAGCCTGTCTTCGCCATTTGCTATGGGTTGCAATCGCTGAATGTGTGGCGAACAGGCACGCTCGACCAGGACCTGCCCACAGGCGTGAATCATGAGGCAGGGCGCAAAGTGGTGCAGGCGCACACCGTACGAATCGAGCCGCGGTCGAAGTTGGCTGCGATCCTGCGCGATGCGGGCGTATTGCCCGAAGGCGAGGAACTTACTATCCCGGTGAACTCCAGCCATCATCAGGCAGCGGAAGTTCTAGGGGACGGGCTGCGGCTGGCAGCGTGGTGTTCCGAAGACGGGGTAAAAGAAGCAGTGGAAGGGGCCGCGTCCGATCATTTCGTGCTTGGTGTGCAATGGCATCCGGAGCGCACATATGAAGACGATGCAGCTTCACGGGCGCTGTTCCGCGCCTTCGTTCAAGCGGCCGCCGAGTGGCATGCGCAATTGGCCAACAAGCAGAAGGACTTCGAGTCGACGCCGCGAGAGAGTTAGTTCACCACCGAGGCGCCGAGGGGTCAGGAACCGCGTGGGCCTTTTGCCACCGTACGGGTTTGCGGCGTCAGCAGATATTTGAACTAAATCTCTTCCCTCTGTCTCTGAGTTCCCATGTCAGGCGGTGCTACGCCTGAGGCTGCAGCAGGTCAGGCTTGTCGCTCATGCGGAATTTTGTGCGAAAATGCTCGGACAGCAACTCGACTGCAGGCACATTCCCTTCGGGATCGCTCTTGACCAGATAGCGAATCGCCTCAACGATGAGGCGCTGTCCTTCCACGTATCGCGGATCGCCCTTGGGGCTCCGGCGTACTCGTGTTACGTCTGGTCGGAGCGGCATGGTCAGAATTTTTGCTTTGGACATGGTCGCTGCAAATTGGTCTCACTAGATAAGACGCCCAACCACGCTGCATCGTTGCTTTTTGTCGCGCAAGGGGAAGCGGCAATCGCGCTCATACCTCCTCTTTCCGCGCGAGGCAAGTTCAAGTAACCTGATCTCCTATGCTCGACTTAGCCTTTGTACGCGATCATTTGCCACTTGTCGAAGAAAAACTGCGGCAGCGAGGGATGAGCCCTGCCATCCTCGAGAACTTTCAGGAGATCGACTCCAAGCGACGCACCGCGATTACCGAAGCTGAGACCATGAAGGCGCGACGAAACAAGCTGGTCGAGGACTTCCAGCAGCTGAAAAAGGAGAAGCAGGACACCGCCGCCAACCTGCGGGAACAGAAAGAGCTGAAGGAAAAGATTGCACTGGCAGACGAACTGGCTACGGCGTGCGATGCAAGGTTGCGCGATATTTTAACTGGCATCCCCAATCTTCAGCACGATAGCGTTCCCGTTGGCAAGGATGAGCGCGACAACGTCCAGGTTCGCTGCTGGGGAACTCCTCCGCAATTCGATTTCAAGCCCAAACCACACTGGGAACTCGGCGAAGAACTGGGGGTGCTCGATCTCGAGCGAGCTGCCAAGATCACAGGAGCACGTTTCGCAGTTTATTGGGACCTTGGGGCAAAGCTGGAGCGCGCGCTGATGAACTTCATGCTTGACCTGCACACGCGCGAGCACGGCTACACCGAGGTGCTGCCTCCGTTCATGGTTAACGCCGATTCGATGTACGGTACCGGACAGCTGCCAAAGTTCGAATCCGATCTGTTCAAAGTGCCTACTGATGCATTCGACAAGAGCCGCGATCACCTCCCGAAGGTAGGTGAGTTGGTATATGTCGACGGACACTCCGGCGGTCCCTACCGAATTGTAGGGATTCACAACAACGGGCTCACTGCTGGTATTCAACTCGCAACGGGCCAGGGGCAAGAGGAACGCGTTCCTCGAACCGCGCTGCTCTATCAACGAGACCTATACTTGGTTCCCACAGCCGAAGTGCCGGTAACGAACCTTTATCGCAACGAAACTCTCGATGGAGCGCGTCTGCCAATTTCATTGACCGCCTACACTCCGTGCTTTCGGAGTGAGGCTGGCTCCTATGGGAAGGACGTTCGTGGCATCATTCGTCAGCACCAATTCCAAAAGGTCGAGTTAGTGAAGTTCACCAAGCCAGAACAGTCATGGGATGAACACGAGAAGCTTACCCGTGATGCTGAGCAGGTGTTGCAGAAACTGAAGCTGCATTACCGCGTGATGAATCTATGCACGTCGGATCTGGGCCCGTCGTCAGCTAAGACTTACGATCTCGAGGTCTGGCTGCCAGGGCAACAGCTGTATCGCGAAATCTCCTCGTGTTCAAACTTCCTAGATTACCAAGCGCGGAGAGCGAACATTCGCTATCGCCCTGAAGGCGGCAGAAAGACAGAGTTGGTCCACACGCT
>CAZDYZ010000991.1:0-3138 GCA_964509525.1 uncultured Acidobacteriaceae bacterium | reverse complement strand
TAGATACACGGCACAGGTGGGCCACAGTAAGTCTGCCTTCTGCCATATTAGTGGGAAGGTAGGTGCTCTGGATGCGCTTCTTACTTCTAGCCCCCGAAGCCAAACCCGTGCTGTGCGACTGCCAACAATCCTGCTAGACGGCAATCGACTGACATCTTACGGAAGCCGAATGCAAAGTTTTCAGCTCGGTTTTTGTGTCGGCAGCGCTCTCGCTCGACCAGCTCTCGTGGCAAATGTCTCCCATGCCACAACCAGCACCAACAAAGAAAAAACCGACCCGGAAAGCCCTACGGCCAACCGTTCGACCGCATCTCGCTGGAATTTGGCCTGAAATGACCCGTTCGCAAACGTGAGCATGAAGAAAGGTGTTGCGGGATAAATTGGTTCCCCATCCGTACGCGTCCAGCCAGGATGAAAAGTTATCCTGATAAGCAGAGGAACCCTGCCGACCGACGTTCCTGTCATCGCAACGCTGAAACTGTCATCGTCATGTGACAACGCAGCTTGCAATTCGTCAGTATGCACGGGAGTCCTTGAGCTCTCGATTATCCCCTCGATGAACCGCCACTCCTTCCGCAGGTTACTTCGGTTGAGGGACTGCCAAGGCGTCACTCCGCCAAACCACTCGGGCTGTTTATCGGCATTCCGCTGGACGATAATCCCATGGGGCAGCTCTGAGAGGTGTTTCTCCAGGTATAGATACAGCGGTTGTCTGCTTGAAAGCAGAATGAGTGGACGGTCTTGCGAAAACTTCCGCAGCCTCTCATAGGCGGCTTTCTCGTCATCATAATAGTAGGTATCGAGGACAAGAGCGCCGAAATTCTCCAATCCCGTTAACTTGTCCACTGCTTTCGTTCCTGCGTGGACTAACAAGACATCGCTCTGCCAACCGCCAAATTGTTCCTCAGCAAGGCGTGTAAAACTGTAGTCGCCTTCTCGCCGCTGTTTGAAGTCGATTGGGCTAACCACCAAAGCTGGGAGGTAGCGAAGCACTTCGGCTTCAGGTGCCGCTGCACCCACAATCTGGAAGACACTCCAACGCCCGAACTGATACTCGACTAGATTCGGCTGTTGACGAAGGCGGAGCTTGGTCGACGGCGTCACACAAACCACATAGCGGACTCCTACTCCTCGCGCCCTTGCGAGCTGCTGCTCGAGACGCTGGTTATAGAAGTCCAGATCCCTAGCGAGTGCTGAACTAATCCCAAAGTCGTCTCGTGAGGCTGACAACGCATTGACAAGCGGATTGAAGAATACTGAGCTAGGAGAAGCTTCATGAAAAACAACTGTCAGGCTCTCGTTTCCCTGCATTGCCAGGTAAGCCCTAAGCGCACGGGCGTCATACGTGTCCTCGCGCACAAAGGGGCTTTCGACGATGTACCTACCATCTTTGTGTTCTTTTGCGAAAGTTAGCACCTCTGCTATGGAGGGTTCACCCAGGTATATGGCATGGATGGGGCCACCAACCTTGTCAAGCGGCGCAACTCTAATGTAGACAGAGAGAGCAACCGACAGACAAGACAGCCCCGCAGCAACCACTAGAAGGCTCTTGCGCTCCACAGAACAGAGTGCATTCGCCGCCCAACGTAACACGATCGCAAGGCCATATCCAACCGGAACTGCCAGCAATAAATTAAAGGTGGAGACGAGACGATGTGGTTGTGATGGTAACCATGGGAGTACCGAAGCGAATGATAGTAATATTAGGACTAATAGGAAGCCGCAACCCACAATGAACGCCCGCATGGCCGCAGTTCCCCTCAGCGCGATCACCACTGCGCCCGTGAGCGCGGCCGCGTACCACATCACGATTCCCGGCCCATGTCGAATAACATTTCGCAGTAAGATTTCTTGCGCGGGACGTGTGACAAAAAATGAGTAATCCTGCAGTACTGGCACAGTCCAGAATGCGCTCAGAGCGATAGCGCAGGCGATGGTAAGACAAATCAGAGTGACCTGCGCTACTTGGAGGCGGCTTGTAAGTGCGATCCCCTCATCCCGTCGTCTCATAGCGTAAACCAGCCCGACACAACCGAACGGGAGCACTGCGACCACTGAAAAAAAACTTGCTAGCAGCACCAGCGTTAATAGGAAGGCGGTAATAGCAAAGTGTTTCCAGTTGGAAACCCTCGTGAACAAAAAGCTTATCCATGCGACCAGCAGAACAAATCCGAGCGGCTGTGTATACAGCCCCTCATTGTAGGTGCTTGTGTAGTCTAGTCCTACTGGAATGCCGCTTTCCAGGCGCAGATCAAGGAGCGGCAAGAAGGTTGCGAGTGCAGTACAAGATGCTACTATCGTATCCCTGGAGGTGAGGCGCCAGGATAGGAAACCGAGACTGGCCGGTATCAATAGAAACGGAATGGTAACCCCTATTTTAACGGCAAGGAGCAACGGTAGTCCGGCATGATGCAGCATAGCTACTATCCAATAGAATAGTGGAGGATAAAAATTCGGTAATGGCATCCCGCCAAACCACATGTGAGTCCATCCGTAAGTATCCGGGAAAACCGTGGCATCATAGATGTATGAGGCAGCTAAGTGGCCCGAGCCATCCCATGATCTTGGAAGACTAGGGGCGAGGAAAAGGCGCAAGAATCGGACGGTGTTTATCAGCGGAAGGTAACAACAGAGGAGCAAGGCTCCACTAATTACTATGTCGTACAACTCGCGCCGGCACGACCGAACGCCAGAGCTGCGGTTCAAAACAGAAGGCTGACTCATTATTGGTGATTGAACAAATTAGCTACACTGGCAACCGAGCGTAGTTTGTGTTGCACTTGTACATGTGGAGAGAACAGGGCTACATACTTACTCGTTCACATCGGTCAGCCGCGGACAATGAAAGCTTTGCCTTCGGCCAACGGCCGGCACGACCGAACAACCACGGAAGCAAACGATAAAAAAACTTGCGACACACACTCTTCGTATCCGCAACTTAGGTTGTTTTCGTTTGGAAGTACGAGCCCGCGACCTTATACCATACGTATTAACGACTTGTCAATTGCAAACCCCAGTCAGCAGGTGGGTTTAGTCTTCTATAGAGTCTTTTTTACACCCGACGGTGTAGCTATTTGCCAACGGGTCTGGTTCAACAATGTGCTTGAGCAGTCTTCCGGTTTATGGTCAGCATCTCGG
>CAZDYZ010000990.1:0-3778 GCA_964509525.1 uncultured Acidobacteriaceae bacterium | reverse complement strand
GTCCAGCGAAGCGTGATCCTGGCTGCACCTGCACTTCTTCGATTTCCAGCGGCTTCTCCTGGTTCATCGCAGTATCGAAGAAATCGACCACGTGGGGGCGCATAAAGGTCTGAGCAATGCGATAACCAGCGAAGTTGTAAGGCGAGACTACGTGGTCAGCGCCGGCCGTTATCAGATGCTTCTCGGCGTCTTCTTCACTGGCGCGTGCAATGATGTTGAGCTTCGGGTTCAGGCTACGTGCGGTAAGAATGATATAGATATTTGTGGCGTCAGTAGTGGTGGCAGCAACCAGCCCCCGGGCGCTTTCGATATGAAGCTCGTGCAGAACCTGTGCGTTTGTGGCATCGCCGACCAGAGTGAGCCAGCCTTTGGCGGCATAGCGTGCAAGTTTTTCCGGGCTGCTGTCAACGATGACGAAGGGTAGCGGCTTGCGCGCCAGTTCGCGGGCGACGCTTCGGCCCACACGCCCAGCTCCGCAAATAATGAAGTGGTCCGACAATCGGCTGATCTCGCGATCCATACGTCTCCTGCCGAAGACCGATTGTAGCTCGAACTCCAGCAAAGCCTGAGTCGCACCCCCAAAGAACAGCAGCACCAACCCGACGCCAGTAATAATGATGAAGGTGTTGAAGATGCGGCCGGCGAGCGACAACGGATGCAGCTCGCCGTAGCCGATAGTGGTAATCGTGGTCAGCACCATGTAAAAGCCGTCGAACCATGACCAGCCTTCGAGGAAGTGAAATCCAGCCACGCCAATGGCCATCAGTGCCATCAGGGACAGGAAGAGTACCTTTAGGTTGAACCGGACTTTCACAGCAGCAATTCTGGCGCGTCAGGAAGCGCAGCGCAATGCCAACTGCAAAGGCAAATGTGCGGATATGCGTTTCCTCGCTATTGATGGCTCCACGTGCTTCCCGCCGGCGCCTCAAATGTTACATCTGGCGAGTTAATAGCTTTGCCAACAATGGCATCGCATAAGGGCAGACTTCAGTCGTCCAGAAGAGGGTGTCGGGAAGACAGCACCTCCATCCCTCCGGGATTCTTGGCTCGGAAAAGTGCGATCCTGACTACGAAGGTGCCCTTTTCGCTGACACTGGTATGCCTTACAAGCAATTGAACCAGCGACACCAGGTTCTTAAGAAAATGCAGGGTTTGCAGCTGGCTCTCCTTTACATGTATGCCCCCTGGGTGACAGCCAAATGCTTTAGAGTAGCTGCCGGACCGACGAACGATTGCCTGTATGGGAAGGATCGCTTCGCCGTACCCTCGCTGGGTGAAGTATTAACGCATGTGTAACGAACGCCTTCTCCATGGCTTCCCCCGCTGGATTGGATTGCATCAAAGGCCATAGGGGTGTAAATCGCGATGATTCGAAAGCTGCCATCTGGCGAATACCGCCTTTACTCGCAGAAAAGGAACCCCAAGACGGGCAAGCGCCACAACCTTGGAACTTTCTCCACGCGCGAAAAGGCCGAGGCCCACGAACGCGCTGTTCAGTACTTCAAGCGTCGCACCTGAGCAGTCCAACCGCAGCACGACCTCTGCCGCCATAAGCGATGAAAGGCAAGGAGGGTGGCAAGCAATCATGACCTCGCAGGTTCGTTGCGACTGCTTGGCAGCTCATTGCATACTGGGAACGTGGGAACAAAAGATGTTGCTCTCCTCGGCAAGCACGTTCGGCTTGAACCGCTTGACCACCGTCACCTAGATGGCCTTGTAGCCGCCACGGCGGTTGACCCCTCCCTTTACCGGTGGAGTCCAGTCCCGCAGGGCAAGGTTGAGGCCACTAGTTACGTAGGCACCGCTCTGGCGTGGCGGAACGCCGGCAGCGCTGTGCCGTTTGCAATCATCCGCGCGGACGACGGTGTCGTCATTGGGTCTACGCGCTTCTGGAATCTGGAGCGGTGGTCGTGGCCTGAAGACCACCCGCGATACGGTCGTCTCGTCCCTGACGTGTGTGAGATCGGATACACGTGGCTCACCCGTTCGGCAAGCCGTACTGCAGCCAACACCGAGTCTAAGCTGCTGATGTTGACGCATGCCTTCGAAACGTGGCAGGTGCTGCGTGTTTGCTTTCACACGGATGTCCGTAACGACCGTTCACGCGCCGCGCTCGAACGCATCGGTGGGAAGTTTGAGGGAGTTCTCCGAGCTCATCGGATGGCTTCTGACTACATCCCCCGGACTCAGTCCGCTATTCGATTGTGGCGGGAGAGTGGGCAGATGTGAAGCAACGTTTGAACCAGCTGCTGGATCAATAGTAACCAGCGTCTCGAGTAACCAGCATCTCGCGACCCAAATAGGGGCGACATCGCTACCAAAGCAATTCGACCTAGCACCCACAACAGCCCGCTCTGAAAACAAACCCCGGGGAAGGAGATGTTCGCCGTGACCTTCACAGGAAAGCTGGCGGCCATCAGGTTGCACATTCGAAATATGCCAGCAGGGTTCAGGGTCTCTGTGCGAATTCCTAACTCTAGCTCCAGAATGAATGTTCGCCGAGCTACGAACTAATCGCCGCTGACCTTAACGTCGTTGGGAACGTGCTGCTGCACGCGGCTGTGATGGCGTCCGTAGCCGAAGTAGATCAACATACCGATTACAAGCCAGATGATCAGACGCCACCAGGTATCACCCGGAAGGCTGGCCATGATGCCGAAGGAAATCACTATGCCCAGGATGGGGACCACAGGCACCAGAGGCGTCTTGAACGGCCGATGCAGTTCGGGGCGGCGCACGCGCAAAATCCAGACACCTGCGCATACGATGACAAAGGCCAGCAGTGTGCCAATGCTTACCAACTCGCCCAGAATGCCGATGGGAACCAGGGCTGCGAAGAATGCCACGAAAAGCCCGACTGTAATCGACGAAATCCAGGGGGTGCGGAATCTGCGATGCACTGCCCCGGCCCACTCCGGCAGCAAGCCGTCGCGAGACATGGAGTAGAAGACACGCGATTGGCCCAGCAACATCACCAACATCACGCTGCCGAGTCCGGCGATAGCACCCAGCTTCACTAGAATCGAGCCCCATCGTACCCCTGTTACGTCAATGCCGACCGCAACCGGATCAGCTACATTCAGGGCCGAGTAGGGGACAATTCCCGTCAGCAGACCGGAAACCAAAATGTAGAGAATAGTGCACACGACCAGCGATCCCAGGATGCCGATCGGCATGTCCTTCTGGGGATTTCTGGCTTCCTGCGCGGCAGTCGAGACGGCATCAAATCCGATGTAGGCAAAGAAGATCACACCCGCGGCGCGCGCAATCCCCGACCACCCATACTCTCCGAACGCCCCTTGGTTGGGCGGGATGAATGGATGCCAATTGGCGGCAGCCAGTGCTGGATGCTTCACCACGAACCCACCCGCGATGACAATGAAGATCAGGACGATGGCTACCTTGGTAATCACAATGGCGGAGTTGAAGTTGGCCGATTCTTTAATGCCGATCACCAGGATGAGAGTAATCAGACCGATCACCAGAAAAGCAACGATGTTGAATACCCCCGTTACCTGGGGCAGGGCGGAGGGGTCTACACCGTTCTGCTTCAAAATCGGTCCCATGGTGGTCAGTAATTCCCAGCGGCCCTGATACTGCACCAAGATGTTGGGCAGCCACTGGTGGCCGACATGGGTGTACGGGGTCGCCGTAAATTGCGGCGGGATATGTATGCCGAAGTCCTGCAGGAAGCTGACGAAGTAACCACTCCAGCCAGAGGCGACGGTGGCCGCACCGAAAGCGTATTCCAGAATAAGATCCCAGCCGATGATCCAGG
>CAZDYZ010000989.1:0-2647 GCA_964509525.1 uncultured Acidobacteriaceae bacterium | reverse complement strand
CCACTTCGACATAGATTGAATCGCCGTATAGCCGATTGTCAGGTCGATCATCACGATTACGCTGCCCAGTTCTTTCGCGAAGTCAGCGCGCTCGTACATTTCTTCCATCGTTCCAGCGGTGACGTTTAAATAATGTCCCTTGATCTCTCCGGTTGCTGCCACGGCGCGGTTCACTGCCTCCATGCAGAATAGGAAGCGGTCGCGCCACCGCATAAAAGGCTGGCTGTTGATGTTCTCGTCATCCTTGGTAAAGTCCAGTCCACCGCGCAGCGCCTCGTAAACCACGCGGCCATAGTTGCGGGCCGAAAGGCCGAGCTTGGGTTTGACCGTGGCGCCCAGCAGCGGACGCCCAAACTTGTTCAGGTACTCCCGCTCCATGACGATGCCGTGGGCCGGACCCTGGAAGGTCTTCACGTAGTGCGGTGGGATGTGCATGTCTTCCAGGCGGAGGGACTTCAATGCCTTGAAGCCGAAAACGTTGCCAATGATCGAGGACGTAAGATTGGCGATCGAGCCCTCTTCGAACAGATCCAGATCGTAAGCAATGTAGGCGATATATTGGTCGGTACCATAAACCGGATCGACCCGATAGCATTTCGCCTGATAGTTCTCGTAGGGTGTCAGGCGGTCCGTCCAGACCACTGTCCACGTGGCCGTTGAGGACTCACCCGCTACGGCCGCTGCGGCTTCAATCGGCTCGACCCCTGCTTGCGGTACCAAGCGAAATGCGCACAAGACGTCCGTGTCCTTCGGCTCGTAGTCCGCGTTGTAGTAGCCCATCTCGGCGTATGGTGTTACACCTGCCGCCCAACGGCTTTTGGTTTTGCCCGACGCGATGTTCCCCGCCATCAGTATCTCCTTGTAAAGGCGCCTACGGACTGGCCGGGCTGGTTGGCCCGGCACATCCTTACTGCTTCAGTCTCGCGGCTACCATTGGGTTAAAGGTCCCGGAAGACTTTGTAATGGCAAAGTTTGCTGATTGAGATTGCCACGTGCCCGGGAGTCGGTGACGCGACCCTCGGTACGCTGCGACCTGAGTATGAGCAGTTCGGTTGCCAATCAGCAGTACATCTGACAGAGAACATCTGTCTCGACGTAACTTGTGAGGCTTCTATCAATTGCTGCGTCAGAAGATACGGGGTAGGGCGCGACTCGCTCGGGATCTCGCCGGATGATGAGACAACAACGTCACACCCGGGTCAGAACCATTCCGCGCAATGTGCGCTTAGACCCTGATTTTATGTGCGGAAGCGCGTATGTGACACTGCTGTCACACGCTGTGGGCGCAAAGTGACTCAGCGGTGGGCCTTCCGCGTGGAAAGCCGATGCTTAGCCATCAACCAATGGAAGGTGCGCTGCGCTAATTTCGCCAACGCAGCTGCTTGCGAGATGTTTCCCTTCGCTTCCAAGAGGTAGCTGCGTTTGGCTTTTCCATATTGGCCGGAATGGACAGCGGCCCTCCGCATCGTAAGCCTAAGACCGTGATTGCGTGGTACTGCAAACGAAACAATACGGTCAGTCCGAAGGGCATTAAATACTTTCTGGATCGGCTCACAGGGGTAATCTTAGATGCGTATGGAAGGCGAGAACGATTCCGACAATAGCATGTTACAGGCTGAGGTAGGCGGCGGTGCTAGGGTCGATCCCAACCTTGGACTCCAAAGGCCCGGCTATTTGATTCGGGATTTCATCCTGAATTCTGGTCAGGGCAAACCGGTACAGATATCGGACTATCGAGGACGGGCCAATTTGGTGCTAGTTTTTTGCGGCGCCCAGCACAACGAGTGCGATTTTCTGCGAAACATAACGAGGCGGGTCGGGCATTCGCGGAGCAGGAAACAGTCGTGATCGCCGTTTTTCCTTACTCAGTGCAGAATGGCCAATTGCTGAAGACATGGGCCGAATGGCCAGTTCTCGTCTTGGCCGACGATGACGGAGGGGCACACAGGCTCTACGGCGCGGTTGATGAACATGGAAGACCTGCTCCTGTCATCTATGTCACCGATCGGTTTGGCTAGATCGATTCTGTATACCACACGTTCGGCAGCGAACCACTGCCTGACGCAGCGCTGGTACTCAAGCGGTTAAAGTTCATCAATCACCAGTGCCCGGAGTGCGAACCGCCAGAATGGCCCCGCTAAAATCTCTGACTTGCAACTGTAACTGAATCACCGCATGAGCGCACGAAGCATGAGGGGAGGAGATTGCGCGCCAATACCAGAAATACGCAAAGGACCTGAAAGCGGATAGTGGGCAGAGTTACGTGGGCATATTGGCGAAAAACGGCTGATGATAGGCCAGAACGGCGTTCTCGTTAGGTACAGTAGCAAAAAGCCCGCAAGCGGAGGTGATGGGACTGCCCTCTACATACAGTCAAGCCGCTCATCCGCTTGCGAGCGCTCAAAAACCTGCGTAGGCCACCTGAGAATCTTGCTTTGCAAGGCAAGCGTCTGCATGGATGTCCTCAAACTCTTCGAGTGGAGCATATCGGTCGGCATGAATTGTCAGAAAGCAAGACATGCAAGTACTCTCCATCTCAGATCGGCGAGCAAATCTCAGGTATGAATCGCCGTTGTTCGGGTTGTCCATCGCAAAACTCCCGACCCCGCAGGCTAACATTTTCCAGACCTGCGGGCTTCCTGCCACT
>CAZDYZ010000988.1:0-3817 GCA_964509525.1 uncultured Acidobacteriaceae bacterium | reverse complement strand
TGCTACATGGAAAAGATTGTAGTTGGGCCGTCGTGCAAGGGTATGGTCGATCTAGAGGCTCCCGTTTCGCATAATCTGGCGGTGATCGCGAAGGTCCTAGGCCGTCGTATCGAGGACTTGGTCATCATCATTCTCGATCGTCCGCGGCACGAAAAACTCATCAACGAGATTCGTAAAGCGGGAGCACGCATACGACTGATCACTGATGGCGACCTCTCTCCCGGAGTCGCGGCCGCCATGCTGGGCTCGGGCGTGCACGCCGTCATGGGTACTGGGGGAGCTCCGGAGGGGGTGCTTACCGCAGCGGCCATCCGCTGCCTCAACGGATACATGGTGGGCCGATTGACTGGCTATACGGCTGAACAGGGCGAACGCATGAGAGATATGGGAATCAGCGATCCCAAGCGCATCTATACCGCCGACGACTTAGCGCCGGGCAGGAATATCGTCTTTGCGGCGACGGGTGTCACCGAGGGGCCCCTACTGAAAGGCGTGCGCTTCTTCGGTGATGGCGTGCGCACCACGTCCTTGGTGATGAAGCTTAATAAAGGTAAGGTGCGGTTCATTGAGACCATCCATCTGGACAAGCGTCCCGATGTCAAGGTCAGGATTCCAGAGCGATAAGATCGGGATAGTTGTTGTCGCTACGAAAAATCACAGCTGGACGCCTAGTCCAGAGCTGAAGCTTTCGCAATCATCTTCTTCGTACAGGAGGAATCGTCTTGTTGCCTCCCAAATTGCCGTATTAATTTAAATAATCCTTGCCGCGCGAAAGCTCATTTCGTGTCTCGATTTCGTCTACAAGTTCGGCAACATGGCGGAGTCACTAATACGGCCGCAAATACCGGACAGGAGCCCGTTTCCCGGCAATTTGCCAGTTCCATTATTGTTCTGGGAACTATTCAACGCATCATTTTCTGCTTGCTTCCTTACGGAGAGGAGTAAAATTCTCTTATAAGAATGTAGCTGCGGAGGGGAAGCCTCCACCCAGAGATGCTTTATATGAACGTTCATATCAGCTACAAGATTTCCAAGACTCCCGACCTCGAAAAACTGATCAACCGACAAATAGAAAGGCTGAACCGCTACCTACAGGTGTTTCGGCCCGAACTTGTGCACCTAAGAGGGCTTGTCGAAGAGAACTCGGTGCGCGAGGGCGTTGTGGTGTCCCTGAACCTCCGTTTGCCGTCAGGGCAGATGGCCGCGCGTGAGCCTAGCGTGACCGCGACCGCCGCTATCAAGGCGGCGTTTGATGGCCTCGCTGAGCAGCTCAAGAAACACAAGGAACAACTGCGCAACCAGCGCACGTGGCCACGCAGGCGTGTCCCAGGAACTGCTGTGGCCAGCGAGGTACCGTTTGAGCAGACAGTTGCGGCCATGAGGTTTGAGGTCGTTTCCGCCAGCGACATTTCAAGCTATGTCGACGTGAATTTGCCGCGGCTCAAGCGTTTCATACAGCGCGAGCTCGATTTTCGCGAACGCGATGGGCAAATCCCGCCCGGCAGGGTCACGCTGGATGAGATAGTCGATGAAGTGATATCCGATGCTCTGAGTGAACGGTACGACAGGCCGGAGCGTACGAAGTTGGAGCCCTGGTTGTACAGGCTGGCGAAACAGGCTATCCAACGGCTCGGCTTCGAGGATTGGAGTGCGCCCCATATTGCTCAAAATGGAATTCCCGATACTGCCATCGACACTCCGGAGGAACTGGCAGCGCAGCGCGAGCTAATCAGCTTAGTAGAGTCGACCCTGCGCGATGCCGGACGCAATGAGCTCGAAACCTTCATCCTGTTTACCATCGAAGGTTTCACGCTGGAGGAGATCGCCGACATCGCCAACCACAGTGTGGAGGAGGTACGGGCGTTCATTGGCAAGGCCCGCGAGCACCTGCAACGAGCCCTGCCTATCAAGGACCCCCTGAAGGAAAAGCTCGTCGAATACGCTGGGAGCGCTTAAACGGAGGCGCTGCTCCTTCCATTATGAGTGTCAAATCGAAATCAGGAGGCGGCATGATCACGCGTTACGACATTCGAGAACTTGCCAATTTTCACTCCCCGGAAGCCTGCGCCATTACCTTCTACTACCAGCCTGCGACGCCGCTGAACAAATCTCACCGTGAGGAATCGATTCTGCTCAAAGACCTGGTGCGCAATGCCCATCGCGAGGCGGAGAAGAAGGGAAGGAATGGTTTTGCGCGGACAGACCTAGACCGCATCAATGGCCTGGTCGAGACCCTGCACGGCAATGGGGGCAAGGCGAAAGCCATATTCGCCTGCAGCAAGCAGGGATTTTGGCGCGAATTTGACGTTCCTGCGCAGCTGCCCAAGACAAAAATCCTTCTAAACCAGCGTTTTCACCTGAAGCCACTTGCTGCCGTGCTGGATGGTGTGCACCGAGTTTGTGTGGTGTTGGTCGACCGTGCCAAAGCGCGGGTCTTCGAGATTGCGGAAGACGAGGTTGTCGAAAAGCTGGATTTTGTCAATGAACTGACGCGACGCGGCAAGAGCGAAGGATGGGGCGGATACGATGGCGGCCATGTCGAGCGCCGACACCTGAACGAGGCCTTGCAGCATTTCAGAGTCGTGGCCGACTACATCGAGCGATACTTCGAGCACGGCGGCTGTGACCGGCTGGTGATCGGTTGCCATGACGACGTCTGGTCTGAGATCTATTTGCAGCTGCACCCAAACGCAAAGCAGCGTCTGGTGGGACACTTCCGCATCGATCCAAAAGCTGCCACGCCGGAGCAGGTCAAACAGATGGCCCTTCAGCAGCTGGCAGAATACGATGCAGGAATGAAGCAGGGATTGATCCGAGAGGTGATTGGCGAGGCGCACCGCAACGGGCGCGGTGCTGTCGGTCTGCGGCGAGTACTGCGTTCGCTGGAAATTGGCGAAGTGCAGACGCTGCTTCTGGGCTCCAATTTCCTGGCTCGAGGCGTGAAATGCTTCAACTGCGGTCACATGGACATGCACGTCGCCCCCACCTGTGTGATTTGCGGGAAAGAGAACACGGAACTGGAGGATATCGGCGATGCTATTGTTGGTCACTCGATCCGCAGTGGCATTGAGATTGTTTACATTGCTGATAACGAAGAGTTCGACAGCATTGGCCGAATTGCAGCATTGCTTCGCTTCCGCGCTGACCAGAATACCGCTGTGAGGGCGGCGAGCTAGCTTCAAGAAAAAGCATTTCCACTGATAGACACAGCCCACGCTGTGCCTTTGTTGTCGAGGTGCGCGCCGACTGCGTGGTGCTATCCTGCTTGGCCGTTACCGATTCGTCCGGAAGAAGACACTTATGAAAATCACCCGTCGTGACTTCATTGCTACAGGCGCCTTGGGTACTGCATCCTTCGCGCTCGATTCGCAGGCGCAGAACAAGCCTGATAACGGCGCCCCATCGATGGCCCCACCGAAGAAACCGGTCATAATCTGCGCCGCGAATGGTTACAGCTACCTCGATCGCGGCTACGCCGTGCTGACCGGTGGGGGTGACACACTGGACGCTGTCATGCAAGTCATCACCGGGCCGGAAGATGATCCCAACGACGACAGCGTCGGTCTCGGTGGACTGCCTAACGAGGACTGCGTCGTGCAACTCGATGCGTGTTGCATGCATGGCCCCACAAGAATGGCAGGTTCCGTGGCGGGCGTCGAAGAGATCAAGAACGTGTCCTTACTGGCGAAAGCAGTCATGGAACACACTGGCCACGTGATGCTGGTGGGCGAGGGAGCACAAAGGTTCGGGTTCAAGATGGGTTTTCCACGGGAAAACTTGCTTACCGAGCATTCACGCAAGATATGGCAGCTATGGC
>CAZDYZ010000987.1:0-3331 GCA_964509525.1 uncultured Acidobacteriaceae bacterium | reverse complement strand
GGGATACTGAGTTCGCAGGCCGGGATCCACAGCACAGCAGTGTGGTCGCTGGATTTGCCTTCGTTATATTCCGGAGGAGAGAGCACTACCAGCTGGACCAGGCAAGATCTGACCATGACGTTATCGGGAGGAGCGTTCTCTCCATATGGATCCGGATGGGGGAATCTCATCTACGCCACCGGAACACAGCTGGCATGGGTTGAAGGAGGACCGGCGCCGGCTCTCTATAGTTACGATCTGGCCACGAACACAATGACGCAGATTGGTCCGACTGGATCATACGATTCTCGTGATGGCCAAATGACGATGGTTTATGACCCGGATCACAACTACGCGTGGCTGGTCGGAGGCAACGATACCTACAATCAGGCGACACTGGGGAATACCAGTCCGGATGGGGTAGGCTATTGGGACTTGGGACAGTGCGCGGCAACCCCATCATCGTGCAGTTTTAACTGGGTATCAGCGCTGAACCACACGTCGAATCCACATTCTGTGCCCGCCGGGTGCAACCAGGCGCTGACCAGCGCGGGCTCCCCGGGGGTGGCGTTCGATCCCATCTGGCATGTGTTGGTGATCTGGCAAGAGCCATGGTCAACCTATGGGGTGCCGGAGGCTCTGTACCTGTTCAATCCGGACGCTAGCAACCCAGCACCGATCAACAGCCTGGGAGTGGGGAGTGTGCCGCCGCAGCAGTGCGTGCAGCTGAACACCTCGAGCTGGACGGAGACGAGCGGGCCAGCCCCGAATTATCCCAGCAACTCCACGTTTTCCGATGTCTTTGGGCGCTTCGCCTACTTTCCCAAGCCTGACGTCTTCGCTGCCTGCCACGGCTACGTCAACTGCAAGATTCTGCGGACGAGGGGAAACTAGAAGGTTGAACGGCTGAATTCAGGAAAAGGATCGAATGATCAGCTGCGTCGGGTTCCGCCAAACACGCCGCTCGCCTTTTTTGGGGGCCGCGATAGTGCTCTTGCAGCCCGAAGCTGGGATAGCCGCCGCTACTGGGGACTCAGCCGACGTTTCATCTTCCAGCGCAGGCCAAAACTCAGGAAGCTATTGTCGCCGGCAAATAGTGTCGTATTGCTGCCGCTCTGCTGAATGTAGTTATATTGAGCAAACAGGGCGCAACTAGGGAATAGCTGGTAGAAGAGGGTTCCGTTCGCCCGCTTTCCATGACTGCTGGTGGTGGTTTCAACGGTACGGTATTCTCCCACTCCCACATTGAACTGCCACTTAGGGGATAAAGTGGCAGCATAGGAGATGTCGCCCTGGTCAAAATAGCCGCTGGATAGCAGGACTTGATCTGCCCTTGTCCTGGTATAGGCGGCGGCGACAGAACTCCTGCGAAAAGACTTCATCAGCGTCAGGCTGCCGGTCGGCGTCCATGAGGACCACGGCTGTTGTTGCAACGAGCCGCCGAGTGTGCCAGAGAGCCACCAGCTCTTGCCGATTCTATCTTGAAAACCCAGGGCAAAGGTTTGCGTGGTCCAGCTGCTGGTTGTGGAACCACCCTCCAGGGAATTGACGGAGTGTACCACGTTGTAGGAGATGGAACCGGTAGTCTCCGGATTAAACGACCGGGAAACCAGCACTCCTCCACCGTACTGCTGCACGTAGGACCATTGCCCCAACTGGTTAAGGAAGGTCGATCCAATCTCGGGTGCCAGCGAGATTTGCGTGCGTCGGCTGAGGTGGTACTTCAAATAAAAATTGTTGGCTGCGGAAAAGGAAGGGCCCCGATACTGTGCGGTTATGGGCTGCAGCACGAATCCCGTACCGGTATATCCGAGCAGATATTGCGGGTTCTGGAAATAAGAGTTTTGCAGATAGCTTATCGTCATCTCGAGCGAAAGCGACAGACGAGCCGTCAGTTGAGACGTGAAGTCGGCCGAAGCGTTCTGGTTAAGGTAAACATCGCTTCCTGCCACCGATATGTAAGGGGATGCCTGAACAACAACCAGTCCTCGTTTGGTTTTGTGATTCAAGATGAATTCGGGGTTCATTACGCTTCCCCAAGTTGACGATGGTGGCTGACCGGGAGAGCTTGACCCCCAGTAGAAACCTGCGAGTGCGAAGTCGGTCATGTAGAGGGGCCCGAGCTTCAAGCCGTCCGCCCTCCATTCCAAGGGAAACGGGGTTCCCAATCTTCGGATGGATCCGTCCGAAGTGTCGGCAGCAGGATTGGGGGCACTCTTCTCCTGGGTGCCGGCATCGTCGGCAGATGCCAAGACTGCGGAAGCGGGGTCGTTTGATGCGCTCGAGGTTGTTTCTTGGCTCAAGGCAAGCACGGTGGTAAGCAGCAGAACAACGATCCCCATCTGGACGGTTGTCCGCAGCGTGACGGTTTTGCTCACTCCGCCCCCTGGGCTACTACGGAACGATGATTACGTCGCCGTTTTCGAGTTGAAAATCTGCCTTTGAGTTCTCGCCCTTGACTGCTTTTTTGTAGTTGAAGGGCAATTTTTGCTGGCGGCCGTCAATCTTGCGCAGAACGTAGATCTTGTCGGCCCTTGCATACATGTTGAGACCACCCGACTCGGCGATTATCTGCAGGGCCGTTTCGTGCCCGCTGAGCGCCACCGCACCCGGGCGTCCCACCTGCCCCATGAGGTAGACCTTTCGACTCCTGATATTTCGGACGATGACGGTTACCTGCGGTTCGGAGACTATGTTCTTCAGCTTGTCGGTCAGCATGTCCTGCACCTGTTTGGTAGTCAAGCCAGCTACCGCAACATCGTTGACCACGGGAACCGTGATCATGCCATCGGGCCGCACAACCACCGGTCCTGAGAGATCCGGCTCCTTCCAGACTGAGATCTGCAGTTCGTCAGCTATACCCACAATGTAGGAGTCGCCAGGATGGTTTTTCGTTGTGGACTGAGGCGTCAAGTCTGGAGGTCCCTTGCTGGCAACGGTTTCAGAAGAGGTTGTATCGGATCCCGTCGTTGTGTTCTCCAGCGGCGGGAGCCCATTTGGCTCTGTCTTGCTGGCTGTCGATATCATGTTGCTTCCTGGGCTCATGTTGGCCGGCGGCATCTGAGCCTGTGCCGAGATTCCAATTGAGGCACCACAAAGAATGCTCCCCAGGAGCAGGCCACGAGCTTCGCAACTGACAGTCATATCGTCTCCGCAATGCAAAGAATCTTTAAGTCTTTAGGCAAATGTGCTGCCATTCACCGCGAGGTGGGATTGAAACGGGGATGAAAGACTAAGGCAAGCACCCGGCGACAAAAGTGGAAAGTAATTTCCGTTTAACCACGAAATCCTTTCATTTGAGAGTCTCGAGGTTGGTTTCGACCTACGTGAGCAGACCAGCTGGAAGTTTCTG
>CAZDYZ010000986.1:0-2271 GCA_964509525.1 uncultured Acidobacteriaceae bacterium | reverse complement strand
ATGTATCGGACAATGTCCTCCGGGCATTCGTCACGTTCATCCAGCGCGATCAGGTCTTCATCCGTCAGGCGCTTCTTGGCAAAATCCCGAAGCGACTTCAAACTGAGATTCAGTGTTTTCTTCGTAATCATTGGCGATGCCTCTCTTTTCTAGACCGAAGCGCCTCTCGCTTCGCGGATCTTGTTGGTCAATTCCGGCAAAAAATCCAGGATGTCGGCGACAACTCCCACGTCCGCTACCTGGAAAAAAGGAGCTTTGGGGTTCTTGTTGATGGCAATGATGAAGGGGTTGCCTTTAATGCCAACCAGGTGCTGGAACGAGCCGCTGATGCCACAGGCCATGTATATCTTGGGCTTGACGGTCTGTCCGGATGAACCGACCTGACGGGATTTCGGCAACCACTTGGCGTCAACCACAGGGCGGGAGCAGCTCACCGCCGCACCCAAGGCGTTGGCTAAGTCTTCAGCAATAGCGATGTTGTCTTTCTCCTGGATGCCACGGCCAACGGAAACTAAAACCGCCTGCTTGGTGATATCAACGTCGCCCGTCTCGGCCACTACCGTTTCGAGATACCGCCGCTGCGCACTCAGGGTACCAACATCGGCCGACTTGTCAACAACTACGCCCTTGCCCTGACTAGCTTCCGCCGCCTTGAATGCACCCGGGCGAATATTGATGACCGCGCCTGATGAAGTATCACATTTCACATGTGCGCTCACTTGACCGCCGAATTCTTGACGGACCAGTTTGAGTGAAGGCCCTTCCATGCCTTCAATGCCGAGCACGTCAGAGACATAAGCTGAATTCAGCTTGATGGAAAGGCCCGGCGACAAGTCGATTCCAAAGTGGGCGTGAGGAACCAGCACAATGTTGCCACTCGGCAGGACCTTTGCGAGAGCCTTGCGGATGAGCTCAGCATTGGGGTAGGCCAGAGCTTGGTTTGCGATTTTCCAAACCTCCGCGTAAGAAGCGCGCATGGCTTCGCAGACAGCATCGAGCTCCGTACCCCAGCCGGTGACAACTGCCGTTGGCGACGCAGTTGAGTCGATCTTTTTCGCAGCGGCAACAAGCTCAACCGCTGAGTCATCGGCAACGCCCCCTCTGTGTACGATGTAGGCAAAAATCCGTGCCATTAGTTCAACCCTCCTTTGGCTTTCATCAACTCAACAAGTTTCTCGAGGACCTCTTCCCTGCTACCCTGCAGGATCTCGGCACCCTTACCCAGCGTGGGCACGAAGTAGTCCAACCGTTTGACCTTAGCTCCGGCCTCCCCTACAGTGCTGAGATCAACACCTAGCTCTGATGCGCCGAAGGTTGGAATTTCCACCGACGCCACCTGCCGAATGCCTCGCATGCCGACATAACGCGGCTCGTTGATTCCGGTTTGAATCGAGAGCACGCAAGGCAAGTCAATTTCGTTCATCTCGCGGTTGCCGCCTTCGATCTCCCGGCCAATCTTGAGCTTCTTGCCATCAAGAACTTCGATGGAATTCACTAGCGAGGCGAACGGGTAATCCAGCAGTGCGGCAAGCATTCCGCCCACCTGCGCGCCGGCATCCTCAGCCTGAATCCCGGTTAAGATCAGGTCGTAATGACCCTTTTGGACGAAAGCCTTCAGGATCGTGGCGATACCTCTGCCGTCCGATCCTTCGAAGGCATCATCTGAAATCAGGACACCCTGGTTGGCGCCCATCGCCATCTCCCGGCGCAGTACTTCCTCGTCATCATTGCCACCCACCGTGGCGACGGTAACGTTGCCTCCGACCTTCGCGACGATTTGCAGGGCTTCTTCGACAGCGTAGTTGTCCGGTTCGTTCACCGAGTAGACCAGATCATCACGTTCGATGTCGTTCCCGGCGACGTTAAGTTGAATTTCATTTTCCGAGGTGTCGGGTACTCGTCTTACGCAAACTAGAATCTCCACAGTCGCACTCCCCGAGTTGGCATTGTTCTCATCGTCCACTCCCGGCCAACGTCGGCCGTTCGTAGATCAAACCGTTAGGCATTTGCCGGACTGGCAAGCCGCGCTGCACCTTCTATTTCGGCAGCGCTCTCGCGCAGCATCTGTTGGTCAACCAGTTCCGTCAAGTCGATGGCGGTCATCTTCCCTTCCATACCCGCAACCTTGATGGCATCTTCCATGTTCACCATGCAGAAGGGACAGGCAGTGACGATCACGTTGGCACCAGCTTCGGCGGCCATCTGGACCCTCTTTACACCCATGCGCTGCTCTTCTTTGGGCTCATAAAACAGCATCAGTCCGCCACCACC
>CAZDYZ010000985.1:0-12708 GCA_964509525.1 uncultured Acidobacteriaceae bacterium | reverse complement strand
AACTTGGCCCTGACTGTTTAATCCCGGCCAAAGCACAGCACTATTGGGTCCTCCTAGCGTGCCGAGTCCTAGAGGGAATCCATAGTGCCACAGGACCGCATTCTCGTCCTGATCTCCCGTCAGGTTCGAATCGCCGGCTACCCATCCGAGATTGTTAACGCCGGCGGCTCCGCTCGATGTTCCGCCGAGTGGTGCCCCGAGACTAAATACGACATACGCGCCTCTAGTGTGTTCAGGTTGGTTTTCAGCCGTGACCCGAGCCGGGGCCCCCAGCACAGCAAGTAAGGTAATCGCGGTTAGATGCCTCAATGTTCTGGATTTCATGTTGCTCCTCCTGTTGTGTTGTTGAGCCAGAGGCACGGAAGTTGTTGGCCCCTGGGCTGGTTTTCGCCCCTGATGATGAAGCCGACCTTGCCTTCAAGACAGGGAGCGGGGTCCTTGGCGCAATGAGCAACATAAATTCATCGCAGCGATAGGATTGGACGTTCACGGACGTTGCTGCCCGGCAACTTGGACGTTTCCGGACCTCGTTCCTGCAGGTGTCTGATGCGCGTTTCGCAACATGGTCCGAAAACGTCTAATTAGCGGCGTTAAATCGATTACCCTAGGTCGGTGAAGGGTATCAATCTGGATTGGCGGGTGTGTTCGCGGGCGAGACTTTCGCGCGATGCGCGCTTTGACGGCAAGTTCTTCATTGGTGTACTGGGTAGCGGCGTGTACTGCCGCTCGATTTGTCCCGCACCCACAGCGAAAGAGAAGAATGTCCGCTATTTCCCGAGCGCAGCAGCAGCGGCTGAAGCCGGTTTTCGTCCTTGTCTACGGTGCCGGCCGGAATGTTCCCCGGGGACGCCGGCTTGGTTGGGAACGTCAAACACGGTTTCCAGGGCTTTGCGGCTGATCAGCGAGAGTGGGTTGGAGGACGGCGGAGTGGAAGTCCTTGCGAACCGTTTGGGAGTTGGCTCCCGCCATCTCCGCCGCTTGTTCCTCAAGCACCTGGGAGCGACGCCAAGCGCTGTGGCTCGGACACGCCGTCTCCACTTTGCCAAAAAGCTTATCGACGAAACGACTTTACCCATGAATCACGTTGCCTTGGCTTCAGGATTTGGCTGCGTACGCCGATTCAACGTTGCTATCCGCAAGACCTATCATCGAACTCCGACTCAAATTCGCAGGCTCGCGCGACAGACCACTACTTTGCCGGACAATCAATATTTGTTCCGCCTCCGCTTTCGCCCTCCTTACGACTGGGAAAGTATGCTTGCGTTCTTGACAGCTCGCGCAACACCCGGCATCGAAGCAGTCGAAATGGGCAGCTATCGGCGCTCCATTGCCATGAATGGCACGGAAGGCCACTTTGAGGTCTCACTCGATGCGGCCCATCCCGCACTCTCCGTGCACATTCAATTTGCAGATTCGCGTGCCCTCTTTCTGATTGTCGAACGGATACGCCGCATGTTTGATCTGAATGCAGACTGGCAAGCCATCGCAGAGAGATTAAGAACTGACCCGGTGCTGGCGGCTCGAGTTGAGGCAAATCCAGGGATTCGGGTCCCGGGATGCTGGGACGGTTTCGAGCTGGCCACGAGGGCGATTCTCGGCCAGCAGATCACGGTAAAGGCCGCAACCTCCCTTGCAGGCCGCATTGCCCGGACTTTTGGCAAGCCTTTCTCCGGTACTAGTGGCCTCACCCATCTTTTTCCCTTCCCTGAGGTCCTGGCCGATGCCAACCTCGCTGGCATTGGCTTGCCCAAGGCTCGGGCGCGGACGATTCGAGCTCTGGCCTGTGCGGTTTGTAATGGGCAGATCAGCTTTGAAGGTGTCATGGATTCTGATGATTTTCTGACACGGTTGTATGAAATTCCTGGCATTGGTAGATGGACAGCACAATACGTTGCAATGCGAGCCCTGGGGGAACCAGATGCATTCCCAGCCGGTGACGTGGGTCTCTTGCGTGCGCTGGACTTGACGCACACGGCTGACCTGGAGCGACGCGCTGAACAGTGGCGGCCCTGGCGAGCTTATGCAGCCATGTATCTTTGGAGCACGCGACACGTGCCCAGAATGCTCGCCGACCAGTTAGCTCCCTTCAAAGCCAAAGGGAACGACGAGAGAAGCACAACTGACCTGCACCCCTCCGATGTCCTCTAATGATTGATTCAGCCCGGAGCGTTCACCGTCGGGCTTCAAGGGTGTGACACGAGCAGGAAACAATCTCCTCGTAGCCTGTGACTCTCTTTAGCTATCTGAGGCTAATCGAACGTCCGTGGGAAGTTGGCAGCTCTATAGATGGCGCCATCTCCGGGCTATGTGTCGCCGTTTTAGGTTTGACTTGACATAAGACTGTACTAACATGCACGCGAAGACTTTTTACACCGCGAATGATCGGTCAAGTCAACTTCCGGCCCCTGCTGACATCGATGCCGACGCGGTGCCGGAAGTTTTCCATGGACAGGCATAATGACCAACACGGGCTGGCAGGAGAGGAAGGCCTGAGGAGAATATCAGCCGCATTGAGGCAATGAGTCAGCGGTGTGGAGGTTAAGACGACCACGTTATTGGGGAAGTAAATCCATGATAGACACAGACGGTGAAACCGTGCGCGCGCTTACCCGTCGCCGATTCATGTCGACGCTGATGTCGCTGGGTGGAATTACAGTACTAAGCCGCCACTTGGGATACACGCTTGAGTTGCCATCGGCTCCTGGTTCTGCAACTGTTCCCGCGAGAAGCGGCGGTCTCACACTGGTGCAATATCCGGAAAAGACGAAACTCATTCTGCTGACCGACCGGCCGCCGCAACTGGAAACACCATTGCGCTACTTTGACAACGATCTCACTCCCAACGATGCGTTTTTCGTGCGATGGCATTTGTCGGGAATTCCCACAGTGGTAGATCTTCAGAGTTTCCGACTGGAGGTTGGCGGACATGTCGGCAAAGCCCTCCGCCTGTCGCTGAGTGACTTGCGGTCGAAGTTCGAACCGGTTTCCCTGGTGGCCTTATGCCAGTGCGCCGGCAACTCCCGTAGTTTGTTTGAACCGAGAGTACCTGGAGGGCAGTGGGGCAATGGCGCGATGGGCAATGCTCGCTGGAAGGGGGTGCGATTGAAAGACGTGCTGGACGCAGCGGGGGTGCTCTCCGGTGCCGTTCAAGTCGGGCTGCATGGACTGGATGTCGCTCCTCTGGAAAAGACTCCACGTTTCGAAAAATCCCTGCCGCTGGATCGCGCTCGAGACGGGGAGGTAATGATCGCCTACGAGATGAACGATGAGCTTCTCCCGATGTTGAACGGATTCCCGATTCGTCTCGTGGTTCCGGGCTGGTATGGCACGTACTGGGTCAAGGCTTTGTCGTCCATCACAGTTCTGGACCAGCCGCTGAAGAGCTTCTGGATGGACAAGGCGTACCGCATTCCAAACAACGCCGCCGCCAACGAAGAGCCTCAGCATCCTTCGTCTGTAACCGTACCCATTACGCAGATGGCAGTACGCTCAGTTTTCGTTCGGCCAGAACCCGATGAGCGATTGCTTGTGGGCCAACGCTATGAATTAGCGGGTGTGGCTAATGATGGCGGCTCCGGGATTCGTCGCGTCGAAGTGTCACAAGACGGCGGCCAGAGCTGGCGTGACGCCACGCTCGGCCCCGACTTGGGAAAATACTCCTGGCGGAGATGGCAGGCAGGATGGACGCCACCAGCAAGGGGCACATATCGTCTTTTGGTGCGGGCGACCAGTAATGCTGGGGAGACGCAACCGACTGAGCAGTGGAATCGCAGCGGCTATCAGCGTGACGCAGTCGACCAGCAAGAGGTTGTCGTATGGTGAGGCGAGCCATGCGGAACTGGAAAATCACCTGCGTGCTGACCGCGGCCGTTGTGGTGGAGACGGGTTCGCTGGCGGGACAGTCGCAACCAGCCTCGACTGGTGCCTCCAAATCGCTCGCCAAGAATAATTCCGGCCAAGTGCATCGTATTGTGCTTCCGCAATACCCACCGGAGATAGCGGACGGGCCGAACGTGCAGGTCTATCGCAAGGATTGCCTGTCATGTCATACGGCACGTTATATCTCGATGCAGCCGCGGTTCTCCAAAACCGTGTGGCAAAACGAGGTCAAGAAAATGGTTGACGTCTTTGGGGCTCCCATCTCTGAAGCTGATCAGGCCCTGATCGTGGAGTACTTGGTTGCCGTGAAGGGTGCGGACACCGCGGCTACGACAGCCGTACCTCCGAAATGAGCGCTGTTTGCGTCAGAGATTTGTCTCTTCTCAGCATCAATGGACCACAGAAGGAAAGAGTGCTTTCCCCCTGCAATTCCGCTTTGTGCCAAGAGACTTCCCGGCCTGCCAACCTCTACACGAATCGTGAGGGATGCCTGTCCCGATCAAGATCATACGACCACTTTCAAACCGCCGCCCTTCTTCAATAACAGCAGTAACAGCAGTACTTGACAGTAACGGCTTCCATACCGCAATCGGGTCGTCCGAAATTGCTGATTATCCGAAACCCAACTCTCCGATAAAGGCTACTTAATGCTGCCGCAAGCCGTTCCCTTTCGGTGTGAGGCCGGCCAGTGCGCATGTGATCTACACGGAGCTGGGCGATGCGCTCGCTGCACTGGGTTTTCGATTGCGTTCTTCATTTGCTGCCCAGTTGTGGTTTCCCGTCTCGGCTGCACAGTAGTGAACATCGATGCCCCCGCTAGCAGAACGGATAGCTGCTCATATCCATACAGATAGGTGCATCGGAAGCACAATGAGCCGAATGAATCTCCATCTGGGTCTGAGGTGTGTATGCCATTGCAACTGCAGGGAATAGATATCGCTCATGATCAGTTTCGATTTGGTAAATGGGGTGCACTACCTCTCCGCATCGTAGCAAGCTCTCGAAAGTAGGAAGGTCAACGGAGCTTCGCAACGACCCAACTTCAAGAGCTGAAGGAAAGGATGAGTACTATGAAAAAAACTCTCGTAACACTCGCTTGCATGTTAGCCTTGGCGCTAGCGGCCAGCGCGCAATCTGTTAACTTCGGGGCATTGCCGGCAGTAAGCAGCCCGACATTGCTTCCGAAAGGCTACGACAGCCTCGACTGGGTGAATTTCTATTACGTGGATCCGAGCTGGAGTGGCGCTGGCGCCGGATTCCGGGAGGGTCCGAACAGTCTCGACGTAGCCTTTATGGGCGGTGGCCTGTGTGAGCTGACTGCGGTTTCGTGTTCCGCTTCCATCTCTCAAAACGCCGTGGGAGCATCCCCAGCGTCAGCCTTCAGCCCGCAAAGTGCGATCGTGGCTGCGGGCTACCATCCAGAGGCCATCAATGTGTCCGCTTACAATCAGGGCAGCTTTGTTGGTTCACAGCGCTACAACCTGACAACCTCACTGCAGCAAATCGACTTCCCGGCCAACTGGGGGGAGATTACGCAGTTGGTGATAGATGCCACCAAGGGAACTGTAGTGTTGTATGCCTTAAACATGCGATTGGTGTCCCCGCTGGCAGAACCGGATGTGATGATGAGCTCCCCACCCCTCACTCCTCCCATCAAAATAGGCCCAAATGCTCCGACTCGCGTCATAGATCCGCTGACGGCTGTTGCAGAGGACCGCGTCAACGCATCGGCGAGCCCGACGGGCATAACGGTTGGAGCTAACGCTCATCCGAACCGTGGTCCGAGCGCGGACCTGAAGTCGCAGTCGACGGCGACGGCAGGAGGGGCCATTGGGTCCCACGCTGCACCGGTTCCGAGCGCGGAGGTGAAGGCGAAGTCGGGGCCGACATCAGGGGGGGCCATTGGGTCCCACGCTGCGCCGGTTCCGAGCGCGGAACTGAAGGCGACGGCAACAGCGGTTGGAGCTAGCGCTTCTAAGAAAGCGGGACACGCTGCAGAGTAGCTCGCAATTTCATAACTCTCGGGGGCGGAGTGGCACTCCGCCCTTTTCTGGTCTGCCATTGCCATTCAAGGGCTTCGCGCGATCCGCCAGGCGGGCAGGGAGACTCAACATTGCTTCAAGTTACGGAGCAGCCTTCAGGTAATCATTGTAAGAGTGCTGCGCCCATCCCAGGTAATGTGGATTGGCGCGGTTCGCGTCGTCAAGCTTCTTTAGCATCTGTAGAAGCATGTCACCATAGTCGGGCGTGCGAAGCGCGATAACCATCTTCGCCAGATTGTGGTTGTCCAATCCGTCGTACGCCATGTTGAGGAATTTCTGACTTGCCTTCTGTACTTTCTCGGCTTTTTGCTCGACGTTTTCTCCGTCTCCGGGGCTGCTCAGCTCGTACATCATCAATGTAACCCGCGGTACCGCAGATAGAATCATCTTTCGTTCATCCAGATCACCTTTCAGAAGTTTGATCTGGATGTCCGCATTCACTGTCATCCCGGCTGGTTCCGCCATTGTCCGCACCGCGCGATACGCGTCTGCCAAGCCCGGCAGGAATCGAAGGTTCCCGGCGCCTTTGTTTTCCGGCCGTTGTTGCGGCTCCACATCAAGGTGAATTCCGTCAAATCGATCCGTAGGATGCGCTTTGTTGAACTGCAAGATTTTCCTGACATGATCCAGCAGGGTTTCTCGGTGCTTTCCCGGTTCGTCAGCAGTCACACTCGATAACAAGGCTTCCGCTCGAATGTTGGAGCGATGGAGAAGAGTGATGAGGTGAGTTAATCGGTTCTCCTCAGACGCTTCACTGCTGGCGGAGACTGACACGTAGACCTCGGTGATGCCTTCGCTGTTGCAGAAATCCAATAACGCCTCCGCACCACCTGATGCATCGAGAACGGTCTGGCTCTTCCAGACCCACAGGCCGTGAACTGACGAGGGAGTCGCTCCTGCGAATGCGTAGAGGAGGCGCGTACCGAAGAGGACTGAACAGAATAACCAGACCCATGCGATGTGAAGGAGCACTGCAGCAATAAGATCGGCTCGAAGCCTCATCGTAGAAATCACAGTTTTCGCGGTTGGCACCTGAGTATACAAAAGGTAGGGATGTCTGTCCTGGGTTTTCGAACCCCACAGATTGCAAGCGCGGTTTGCTCCCGGATGGCAGCCGCCTTGCCATGTGAAAGGGTGCTAATGCTCCACGATTGACTTGCCGCGCGAGGGCGTGCCGCACATCATCCAGGCAACCACTCTGAAAGGCACACGGTTGCTCCCGAGTTCAGGCTCGTATACCGCGAACTTCAGGCACCAGATGTTATACCTCACCCAAGGGTTCTTGGTTGGTGAGAAATTGTGACGCATGTCATTGAATCACCTTCCCAACAGGGGTATAGTGACGAGTTCTTTCATAACCCGGCACCCTTTGGTGCGAGGTGTGAGTCATAATTTATGCCGCAGAACTATGTGCCTATCTTCATCTTTGCTTTCGTGGCGTTTCTGGTAGCGGCCGGGACCGTGGCAATTTGCGCGCTGATCCGTCCCAAGAACCCCTTCAAGACCAAGCTGATGCCGTATGAGTGCGGCATCACCCCTTTCGACAGCGCGCGTGGCCGCTATACAGTTCGCTTCTATGTCGTGGCTATTCTCTTTGTGGTCTTCGATGTGGAAACCATCTTCCTCTTCCCTTGGGCGGTGCAATTCAAGCTGCTGGGGCTTTTCGGATTGCTGGAAATGATGATCTTTCTCGGCATCCTGATCATTGGGTACATCTGGATCTGGAAGAAGGGTGCCTTGGAATGGGTGTAGTTGTTGCGGTAGCCCAATCTTGGTCAATGGAGTACGAGGTTGGTCCCATTCGCACTGCGCCGAGGAGGCGATATCTTTTTCTTTGCTGCGAGTTGTGCAATTTCGACGCAATAGGGGAATCTTGTTAGGTAGATAGCGATTTTGTGATTGTGGTCACAGCGGGCCGTGACCCTTACCCGGGATGGTTCGCCCGTCAAGCTGCTACAAGTAAAAGGTACTTGCAACTGCAAAGCGGTACGCGCAGAGGCAGATAAATGCCCGAAGAAACAAGAGGATCAAACCCCGTCTCTCCCTCTCCAGGCGGCGACGCGCCGCCCGTCGAGCAGGCCCTACGCCCGTCCGACGCTTCTGCATCACCCAATACGCCACTCTCCAAGGCGGAGGCAGCCACTGAGGCGGTAAAACCGGCTGAAGCCACAAAACCCGACCGTGCACCGGCGACAGTCGAGAAGCCTGTACCCGCTGGGGCGGCCAAGCCTGCACCACCGCCGGCTGCGAAGCCGCCCGTTCCACCTAAACCTGAAGGGCCGAAACCGGAGCCTTGGGAGTCTGAGTTGGTCAAGCGGCTACGCCGTCAATATGGCTCCGGGATTAAAGAGGCAAGCACCTACCTGGGCCAGAGGTACTTTCTTGTGGACAGGTCGATCCTCTACGAGATCCTGCTCCGGATGCGGGATGAGGAGCGGTTCGACTATTGCGTAGACATTACCGCAGTTCACTATCCCAAGCGCGATTTGCAGTTCGATATCGTGTATGTCCTGTACTCCTTCCCCAACAATGAACGCATACGCGTAAAAACTCAAATCAAGGACGGCGGGAGCCTGCGCTCTGTGGTCGGCGTTTGGGAAACGGCCAACTGGCTGGAGCGCGAAGTCTTTGACATGTTCGGCGTCACCTTCGAAGGGCACCCGGACCTGAAGCGTATCCTTCTGCCCGATGGGTGGAAGGGCCACCCGCTACGCAAGGACTACCCGATCTTGCAGCAGGACCAGGAATGGGTGCAGATCAACCTTGGTATCGAGAGTGGACAATGAGCGATAGAAACGACCGGACTGCATATCTGGATCTCGATACTAAGGACGCAACGTTCCTCGATGCTACCGAACTGGTCATCAACATGGGGCCGCAGCACCCTTCGACGCACGGAGTGCTGCGTGTCATTCTGAAGCTGGACGGGGAGAAGGTTCTTGGCACGGAGTGCGTCATCGGATACCTGCATCGCGGGGTAGAGAAAATCGGTGAAAACCGTACCTACGCGATGTTCAATCCGTACACGGATCGCATGGATTACGTGGCTTCGGTTTCCAATGGGCTGGGCTATTGCGAAACTGTAGAGAAGCTGCTCAATGTGGAAGCGCCACCGCGCGCGCAATACATCCGAGTGATTCTCACGGAGCTGTGCCGCATCGCCAGCCACCAGGTTTGGCTGGGCACGCACGCGCTCGATATTGGGGCTCTGACACTGCTGTTTTATTGCTTCCGCGATCGCGAGGAGATCCTCAAGATTTTTGAGCGGTATTGTGGCGCCAGACTTACGACCCACGCCTTCCGCATTGGCGGCTGCCTCTACGAGGCGTACGACGGCTTTGAGCAGGACTGCAATGCATTCTGCGATTTCTTCCTCCCCAAGCTGGACGAATACGAAGCGCTGCTGACCACCAACCGCATCTGGGTGGAGCGCACCAAGGGTGTAGGGATTCTTAAGCCAGAAGATTGCATCGCGCTGGGTGTCACGGGCCCGGTGCTCCGCGCCAGTGGCGTGAAGTGGGATCTCCGCAAGCAGCAACCCTACGAGTCCTACAAGAACTTCGATTTCGACATTCCGACCGGCCTAAACGGGGACACCTACGATCGATACCTGGTTCGCATCGAAGAGATGCGTCAGGCGGTGCGCATCATTCGCCAGGCTGCTGATGGCTTGCCGCAAGGCCCGATCATGGCAAAGGTACCCAAGGTGATCAAGCCTGCGGTGGGCGAGGTGTATCACTCCATTGAGGCTCCCAAAGGTGAGCTCGGGTACTTCATCGTCAGCGACGGTTCCACGCAGCCGTATCGCCTGCGCGTACGGCCGCCGTCGTTCGTTAACTTGCAAGCTCTCGACAAGATGGTGCGCGGTTTGCTGGTGGCTGATGTAGTCGCGGTCATTGGTACCCTCGACATTGTGCTCGGGGAGGTGGACCGCTGATGTTGGACGCAATCCTAGGCTATCTAAACACAGGTACCACGCCGGGCGAAGCAGGCAGCATGTTCTGGGCAACCATCTACATCCTGATTATTACGCTCGGAATCTCGCTGGCCGTGATCTCGATGAACTGGCTGGAGCGAAAGATTCTGGCACACATGCAGATTCGCCTGGGACCTATGCGGGTGGGTCCGCACGGCTTGCTGCAACCTTTCGCTGATGCACTCAAGCTGCTGATCAAGGAAGACATCATTCCCCACGACGCCGACAAACTCGTCTTCTGGAGTGCGCCGGTCGTCGTTACCATGACCGCCTTTACGACATTCCTGGTGGTGCCGTTCGGGCGTACACACGCGGTTACCGACATGAACATAGGGGTCCTGTTCATGCTGGGCGTGTCGTCCTTGGGCGTGCTGGGCATCATCATGGCGGGCTGGTCGTCGAACTCACACTATCCACTGATCGGTTCGCTGCGCTCGAGCGCCCAAATGGTCTCGTATGAAATTGCCATGGGATTGGCGATTGTTTCGGCAGTGCTGATGACGAGCCTCCAGACCGGCACTGGCACGCTCAGTATGATCGGTATTGTGGACGCGCAAAATGCACAGCAAACCTGGTTCATCTTCAAGTTTTTCCCTTTGGGGCTGATTGCTTTTGGGGTGTTTGCGATTGCTATGATCGCAGAGACCAACCGCGCACCATTTGATCTCCCCGAAGCTGAATCGGAACTGGTCGCAGGATTCCACACTGAGTACAGTGGATTCCGCTGGTCGCTGTTCTTCCTGGCGGAATATGCCGCGATGCTCGCCGTCTCGTCGATCGCGGTCACCCTCTGGCTCGGAGGATGGATGCGGCCGTTTCCCAACTGGTTGAGCGGCTCCGCCTGGGACTTGGCGTTTTCGTTTGTCCCGGCCCTGTCCCTCTTCTTGCTAGCCGGATTGTGTCTGCTTGGAGTCTTGCGCATGCCCAAGATCCCGCAGATGCGTATTCAGACGGTCGGACTCGCAACGTTCGGCTCGCTGCTGGGATTTGTGGGGTTGTTGCTGCTGCTCCCTCCAGTACGTGCGCGCATACAGGACATCTTCTGGTTTGTCGCGAAAGTGGCATTTTTCATGTACTTGTACATCTGGTACCGCGGGACCTTCCCACGCTATCGATTTGACCAGCTCATGAAGGTGGGCTGGAAGGTGCTGCTGCCGCTTGCCCTCGGTGTCCTTATTGCTACTGCAATCTGGGGCCTGTTGCCGCAATTGTCTGCGGTGATTCTGGGGGTGCTGCCTTGAGTCTGAAACCGCTGCTTCGCAAGGTCTTTCTGATGGACCTGATCAAAGGCTTAAAGGTTACCTTTCACTATCAGCCGCCAAGTTGCGCAATCACAGAACAATACCCACTGGAGCGTCCGGTGATCTATGAACGGTTCCGGGGACAGCCGCGGCTCAACTCCAATCCCGATACTGGCGAATCACTGTGTATCGTCTGTAACTTGTGCGCGTTAGCCTGCCCTGAGCAGTTGATCGTAGTTAAGGGAGAGCGCAACCCGGAGACAAAGCGCAAAGAGGTTGTCTCATGGACTTACGACCTCAGCCGCTGCATGTTTTGCGGACTGTGCGCCGAGGCTTGTTCCACCGATGCGCTGGAGCTGACCCAGGACTACGAAATGGCGTTCTACACTCGCGAAGGCATGATTCTGGATCAGGCTGCACTGGAGCGCGGACAGCAGCCGGTGAGGTACGCGAAATGAATCCTATCGCCACCTCGTTTTTCTTCTACTTACTGGCAATCATGGCCATCGTCTCGGCCATCGCGGTTATCACCCGCCGCAACCCCGTGCATGCTGCTCTCGCGCTCATCGTGACACTGCTCTCCTTGGCGGGGTTTTACTTGATGTTGTATGCGCCCTTCGTTGCTGCCGTGCAAATCGTACTCTATGCAGGCGGCATCATGGTCCTGTTTCTATTCGTCATCATGCTCGTAAATCTGGAGCAGAACATCCGCCAGTACCAGTTCAACAAGCAATGGGTCGTGGGCGCCGTTGCGGCGTTGGCACTGGGTGGGCTGCTGCTCTTCGTGTACAGCCGGGGCCGGACTGCGTTTCCATCAGCTTTCTACCAGGGGTATCGCGGACTTGAGGCGGATAATACGCAGCAGATTGGCATCTCGTTATATGGCCAATACATGCTGCCGTTTGAGATCGCGTCTCTGTTGTTGTTAGTGGCTATCGTGGGAGCAGTTGTCATGGCCAAAAAGAGGATTTGAGATGGCTGAGATCACAACACTGCATTACCTGGTTGTTGCCGCGGCACTGTTCATCATCGGCACGATAGGTGTGCTCACGCGGCGCAATGTGATCATTATCCTGATGTCGATTGAGCTGATCCTGAATGCTGTGAACCTTAACCTGGTGGCGTTCTCCCGACTGTATGGATTGCAAGGGCAGGTGTTCTCAATCTTTGTTATCACTGACGCCGCAGCCGAAGCCGCAGTCGGACTGGGCATCATCATCGCTTTTTTCCGTAACAAGGAGACGGTGAACGTGGACGAAGTGGATCTCTTGAAGTGGTAATTGGTGCGTCAGCGCTTGTTGTGGCTGATATTTGACGGCTGAGAGCTTGTGCATGTTTTTTCTTGATCACATATGGCTGATTCCGTTGTTGCCGGCGATTGGTGCTGTTGCCATGTTTTTCTTTGGACGCAAGCTATCGAAACCGGCGGTGAGCGGCGTTTGCGTCGGCGTAGTGGTGCTGGCATTCGTCTGGGCATGCCTCGCTGTCTGGCAGTACACCGCATACAGCGCCGCCAATCCGGGCAAGCCCTTCGAAAAGGTTCTTTACACCTGGCTCGGCACGGGCGACG
>CAZDYZ010000984.1:0-2669 GCA_964509525.1 uncultured Acidobacteriaceae bacterium | reverse complement strand
GTGGCTGATTCATCACGAATCGCCAACCAAGGTCGGGACCTACGCGTACGTGAATCCGGTTGTGGCCGTGGTTCTCGGGTATCTCCTGGGAGGGGAAGCACTTGGCCTGCGAACAATTCTGGGAACCCTGTTTGTTCTGACCAGTGTGGTAGTGATTACGACGACACCAGTAGAAAGGTCGGTTTTGACCCTGGTGGTGGAAGATACGGGGGTAACTCCCGACTAAGTGCAGCGCACAATCGTTCACTGTCTTCATTCCTGGATTACTTGGTGTGATTCCTGCAGTACCTGGTGTACGAAAGCGACTGCAATTGATCCCTCCCCGACTGCCGATGCGACACGTTTGATGCTGCCCGAGCGCACATCTCCCACCGCGAACACGCCGGGCAGGCTCGTTTCGAGCAGCTGGGGCATTCGCTGGAGCGGCCAACCTGCCGCGGTCAGGTCATTCTGCGACAGAGCTGATCCCGTCTTAATGAATCCGGCCGAATCGAGTACCACGCACCCATTGAGCCAGTGTGTATTGGGAGTGGCACCCATGACCACGAATACGTGCTTAATGGCGTGTGTTTCGACGCTCCCTGTCAGATTGTGTCGCCAGTGCACACGCTCCAGATGTTCGCTCCCCTCTAGCGCCGTGATTTCCGTGTTGGCTCGCACAACGATCTTAGAACTCTCGTCAATACGTCTAATCAGATAGCGTGACATGCTTTGTCCCAGCCCACTTGATCGAACCAGCATGTGTACCCGTTCGGGGGTCTGCGCAAGAAATACTGCTGCTTGGCCCGCTGAGTTTCCGCCACCCACGACAATGACTTCCTCTCCATTACACAACTGTGCCTCTATGAATGTCGCCCCGTAATACACCCCGGCGCCTTCAAACTGTGACAAATTTTCGATTGATAGTCTGCGATACTCGGCGCCCGTCGCAATGATGACGGTACGTCCTACCACATGCGAACCGTCATCAATCTCAAGCCTATACAGCTGCCGGTCCCATCCCAGATGTTTGGCACCTTTCGCGATGATAAGTTCGGTGCCAAATTTCTGTACCTGAGTGTAGGCTCGCGCCGCAAGCTCGCGACCCGAAATGCCGTCATTCTAAGCACAGTTTTGGTGTTCTGCGCAAGGTCGCTTAGCCTTTCCATATGTGAATTGTATTGCTCGATGACACTCGGTTCCGATTGCGATTAATTAACCTCGTGTTCTGTCACCTCCCGCATCCGCTGTGGCAGGCAGATTTACGGACGCGAAGGCCCTCTATAGCCGGCGACCTCCTCGATGGATTTGATCGATCGGCGTGTCGCCCCGAATAGGCCGCAAGGTAGGTTTCACTCACAACAGCAGTGCTCCGCCTTTCTTGCCCAACCCCTTACTGAGGCGGTGGGTTTTTACCCAGGACTCGCTTCGAGCGACTGCCGGTTCCTGGGCAAGTACACGATTACGGCCACGAGCACTGTGCTGCTGATTGATAAACTGAAGACTCCACAACCTGACCCATGCTTCCCTGTCAACGCCATCTCTTCGAGATTCCAGACGATATCGCATACCTGAACTGCGCATACATGTCACCTCTGATGAAGTCCGTGCTCGAAGTCGGAACCCTGAGCCTCACTCGCAAATCGCGTCCCTGGGAGATCACCCCAGAAAGCTTTTTTGCCGGATCCGAACGATTTCGCATGACCGCTGCGTGGATCTTCGATTGTTCTCCCGATTGCATAGCGATCATTCCCTCCGCCAGTTATGGGATTGCCACGGCTGCTGCAAATTTGCAGCTCCGCAAAGGACAGAGCATCCTTGTGCTCGCCGAGCAATTTCCGTCCAATTACTATTCATGGCAGCGATTGGCGGAGGAACGAGGTTCCTTTCTCAAAGTTGTTGCCTGGCCGCAGGACGGGGATTGGACAAGTGCAGTCTTAGAAGCTATGACCGATGACGTCGGGATCGCTGCGCTACCCAACGTACATTGGACCAGTGGAGGGGCGCTCGACCTCGTTCGTATCGCACAAGAGTCTCGCAAGATCGGCGCGGCCCTTGTCCTTGATCTCACGCAATCGCTCGGCGCGCTTCCCTTCCGCGCGCGCGAAGTGCAACCTGATTTTGCGGTCGCCGCCTGTTACAAGTGGCTGATGGGCCCGTACAGCACTGGGCTGCTTTACGTTGCACCCCGTTGGCATAGTGCACGTCCGCTGGAAGAGAACTGGATCCAGCGTGCCAATGCCGGCGATTTCGCGAGCCTGATCCTATACACAGAGGCCTACGATGTCGGTGCACGACGGTTTGACATGGGAGAGCGCGCGAACTTCGCGCTGCTGCCCGCCGCGAATCGCGCCCTCCAGCAACTATTGGATTGGGGTGTCGCGGAGATCTCCCAAACCATCGCTGTGCTGAACCGTCAATTGGCAGCCGCTACCGCTGAAATGGGTTTTCTTGCAACTCCCGAGGAGTTCCGCGCTCCTCATTACCTGTGCTTGCGGCGGAACTACGGCATTCCGAATGATTTGCCGGAAAAACTTGCTCGACAAAAGGTCTTTGTCAGTGTGCGCGGTAATTCGATGCGCGTTACTCCCCACGTGTACAACTCTGCCGAGGACGTCGAGCGACTCATGTCATGTCTGCCCTAATTTAGGCGACGCGCATCTAGCCTAAATTGGCTCTATTAGTCTGAT
>CAZDYZ010000983.1:0-1998 GCA_964509525.1 uncultured Acidobacteriaceae bacterium | reverse complement strand
CAGCATTCACACTAGCATCGAGCATAGCCTGGGCTCAGGATGGAGCTGCCCTTTACAAAGCAAAATGCGCAGCATGCCATGGCGCGGCGGGCGAAGGCAAAGTAGGTCCGTCCTTGCAGAAGGCCTCTCTGACGCAGGAGCAGATCACCAACCTACTCACCAAAGGGGCCGAGGGTAAGAAGGCTCCTCATAGCAAGGCAATGTCTGGGTTGACGGCAGATCAGGCCGCGGCAGTGGCAACTTATGTTGGGACATTGAAGAAGTAAGGCGTTCGAAGGACAGGGACGAAGCCGGCCCGGAGGGCCGGCTTAGTCTAGTCGTCACAGGCCACCTAGAACGTTACCCTGAGTCCAAGTTGCGCTGCAAACGGTATTCCTGGCGGGTCGTTGTTTGACGGGCCTCCGCTTACCGGCTTCCACAATGGCGTCGATCACACCTACCCACAGCTCCAGATTGGGACGGTTCGCGGCCTCGTCCTGCCGGTAGCCTGGCAGAATCGAATAGCCCAGCATCTGGCGCACCGTCACCCGCCCCAGTCCAAACTCCCGCGCGACGGAGCGTTGACTCCTGCCCGCCAGAACCGCTCGCCGCACACGCCCATACAGTTCCAATGAATACATGCCTCCGGTGTTCCACGATCGCGGCCCTCGCTCAACGGAACGGAACCAGTTCCGTTACCCCACAGGCGATGTGTACCCTGCAACGAGGATCCGGCAGTCAACTTTAATCCGCCGCATCACGCCGCTGGTGCGGCGTGATATGGCCTAGTATTGCTCCGGCGCTCGCGCCGTGGGCGAACAATGCGACAGTGAGCATTGTCACACAGGGTGTGAGGACACCCGAAGGCCAGATTCGGGTCCATAGAACATTTTGCCAAGCGTTCCCTACTAGGGATGGTAGTACTTGCGTCGCGCAGAGTAGCCTAGGCTACCTGGAATTTTGCTCTGGCGCTCAATGCTAACCGCCAGCCTGGAGGCATCCAGTCATGCAGTTGGCTATTTCCAGCAAGCTCCAGCGCACGTCTCTGATTGCGCTTTTCTTGCTCCTCATTCAACTCACCGCTCACGCGCAGAATTCGACTAGCACTTTGCGAGGTGTGGTCCAAGACCAAAGTGGAGGGCGAGTGGCGGGTGCTCGGGTCCTCGTCCAGTTAACAGGATCTTCCATCACTCGCGAGGCAATGTCAAATGATCACGGAGAATTTCGCATCAATGGCCTGTTGCCCGGCTCCTATCACGTAACCGCTACAGCCAAGGGGTTCGCGGAGGCCACGTCCGATGTAGCTGCCGCAGTCAGTGAGGTACGCGATATCACCATTACGCTCAACGTTGCAAGCGGGCATGAGACGGTGAATGTGGTGGGAAACTCTTCCTCGATTACGATAGAGACAGTTAATACGTCGACCGCTGTGCGTGGGGGCGTAGTTGGCAGCCAAGACCTCGAAACTCTTCCGCTCCCGGCGCGTAGCTTCGCCAACATCGCTTATCTCGTACCTGGAACTGAGCCAGTCGAGCCTTCCGATCCCACCAAGGCGCGCATAACTGCCGTCTCCACGGGCGGAAGCTCCGGCTTGAACAACGAACTGTCGCTTGATGGTGCCGACAACTCCGATGACTATATCGGCGGGTTCCTGCAAAATTTCTCGCCCGACGGTATTGAGGAATTCGCCGTGCGCACCTCAAATGAAGAAGCGGATACCGGGTGGACGACTGCCGGGTCCGTCGTGATCACCACCAAGCACGGCACTAATGATTGGCACGGCGACGCAGCAGTCTATGTGCGCGCGGCAGCGCTAAACGCCCGCTTCCCGATCGAAAATCCCCCGGAAACATGCACTGACGGCGTCTGCGTGCACAATCCCAAGCAGCCGTTCTCACGCGAGAACTATGTCGGCACTATTGGTGGTCCTATCCTAAAGAACAAGGTGTGGTTTTTCACCTCATTCGAGGCTGTGCACGAGGACGCGAGCATCGCCTACAGCCCTGCAAGCCTGACGCA
>CAZDYZ010000982.1:0-3198 GCA_964509525.1 uncultured Acidobacteriaceae bacterium | reverse complement strand
CAACCGGAGCACGGCGTAGGCGACGACATGGCGCTCACCCAGGCCCAGCGCGCTCGCGACTCGCGTGGCGCACCCGAATTCATCTTCAATCCAAAGCTAGGGGAAACCTATCAGGAAACGCTCGACCTCAAGGGCAATCCCTCGATCGACAAGGATTGGTATGAGGCAAGGGTAAAAGGCTCGGACGAGGTTTCGCGTTATACCGTCGCCCACTGGTGCGCCACTGAAGCCCGGTTTCGCAACCATCTGAAGAAAATAAAGCCGGAGGAGGCGGCCAAACTGATTCCCCTGGACAACATGCTAGTTCTGCTCACGCAGCAGGACGTCATTTACCGTCGTTACCTCAATCCCGAACATCGTTCCTATGTTCCCGACTTCGGGGTTTACATCACGCTTCGTGGCCCCAATGGTAAGGTCGAATATCGGTCGATCTCACGCCAGCTTGTGCTGTTCTGCGTTGAACGCCGCAAGGCATGGCGGATGCTGCAGAGCAAGGCGGGTATCGTCAACAAGGACTACCTAACTCAAAAGGCAATCCTGGCGGACGTGGATGCTGGCAGGATCGCCAAAGACGAGGTGTTGGCACGCGGGGAGCAAGCGTTGAAAGAGCGCCAGCAACCCGCGGCCATCGCAAAGGTGGTCTGAAACCACGGGAGTGTGGTCTAACGATCACTCCCGAGGTTTCTTTTGACCTTCCTGATTTTACATACCACATGACTGAGTGGTTGTGCATTCGCTTGTTTCAGCGTCGCACATGCAGATAAACGTGCGCCATGAGTACAACCCCGCTAGGTGAGGAGCGCTCGCGATCAAGTTTCGAGCATTGGCAGCCAACAGGAGCGATAGCGGTGGCGAAGATGGCGTGAGCGGGTGCGAGAACGTCTGTTATCGCAGCCAACGTCGAGGATGCTGCCTACTGCGCACCCGTGTCCAGCCGGATGACTTCGCCCGTATTCAGCTGATATTCCGCCTCGATCACTGTCAATTTGCCTTCTGCTTTGGCATGACGGAGAACCTCGCTGTGCGCCACTATGTCCATTGCGCTCTGATGCACATTGTCTTTGATTGCAGCTTCGATTAGTGCGTCTCCCGTTGCGGAGTGCTTCGCCTTCATAACCGCTGGATCAATCTGATCCACCATGGCTTGGAGGTTCGGCGTCGGCATCTTTTCGCCCGAACATGCGGCCGTTACAGCACCGCACTTGGTGTGGCCCAGCACCACTAGTACTGTGCTGCCCAAGTGGTCGAAGGCATATTCCAGGCTGGCGAGCCCCAACGGGCCAGCAATATTTCCGGCTGCTCGCACCACAAAGAGGTCGCCCAACGTCTGATCAAAGACCAACTCAGGCGGCACACGACTGTCTGAGCAACTCAACACCATGGCTTTCGGGTGTTGTGATTGGGTTAGTGATTTGCGAACACTGACTACGGACCGTGGTTTCAGTCTTCCGGTGGCGAAGCGCTTGTTGCCCTCCATTAGCTCCGACCATATTTTGTCTCCTGACGCCGTCTGCTGAGCGGCTGGTTGGGCATGTGTGACCGGTGGTTCGGTGGGTTGCTGCGCTACCGCGAACGTGACGAGAAAGATGATCGCCGCGTATGCAAGTTTACTCATGGTGCCTCCTGATCGCATGCAACGAGCGCTTGCGAAGAACTCAGATAGCAGCGGCTGCCCGCGCTGGCCGTGCCGAGGCGTGCAAGGCGCCTTATGCCGCCTGGGAGAAAGTCGCTTCTGCAAGCCTTCTTTGTGAGCGTGGCGTACGCCATTATGCTCATCTTGCCTCTCGCCATTCTAATTAGAAACTCCGGATTCGATTTCTGTAACTCTTAGCAAGTTTCTGGAAGTTCGCAGATGGTGCAATGAATCGCTGTGCTCCATGATTTGCGGCGGACTGGGTGCGCTTATGGTCGTCTTATGCCTACTCGAGCATGGGCACACCTGGATTTTAAAGGCGTCTCGGTAACGATTCTAGTCTCGCGCCTGGCGCTGAAGCCGGATAAAAGGAAAGTACGCTAAACGCCGCGCGAAGTTGTGCACATTTATTGGTTAGGTAATCACCGTGCCGCGGGCAGCTTGTCGTTTATCCAAATCCCTGGCCACGCACATACCGCGGCGGCGAAAATCGATACCCTCCTTCTTCTCGAGTCGTGCGACTTTGGCCATTTCAGCCTCATGTTCTGATTGCACCCCCTCAACTCGGTAACTGCGTCTAGGGAGTCCTTCACCCAGCGGCCGAGATCGTTCGAGTTGGCCTTCTCCGCGTTTAGCTGGTCCCCAGGCATACTTCGCGAGTCGCGTGTGGACACAAGGACGCATGATTTGCCCAACAGGGCCAAGGCAGGAACGCTCAAGGTCAATTCCTCGAGCATTTCCTGCCGAGCGGGAGCAGGGTGTGCGACCGAGAAGAGCGAAGTGGCGGCGGGCGAGTGCCGTTGCGGGTGCAGTAAATTAGCAGAGAGTGTACAAGTGCTGTAGAATGAGGGAGCGAGCGGGAGTAACTCAGTGGTAGAGTGCGACCTTGCCAAGGTCGAAGTCGCGGGTTCAAATCCCGTCTCCCGCTCCAGAAATCTGCTGTATGTGCTGCTGGCGCCGCAAAGGACGCGGCAGCCGGGGCACGCGTGAGTAACGGCGAATCCTCGATCGTCGTTTTCGATTTTTGCCTCAAGCCACTCTCAAGGGGCGAACTGTCCATAAGCTAGGCGGTGAGCCGGGCACCTATTGCGATAAGATAGGCCCGGTTTGATGTGCAGTTGAGTAAAAGAGAGAGGTACAAATAAGGCCTCGTTCAGCCAGAACCGGATGGATATCAGCGTGCTGACACTATGTTGTTGTAGAAAGCTACACCACTTCTGCCTCCGGTCACACCCCATTGCTCTCTGTCCGCCACAATCAGACCCATTTCATGGATAGTTTTGCCATTATCACCAACCGCAAGCGCGCCATTATCGCGCTGGTGCATTCTGTTTTCTTCCTTGGCATTGCCGGAGTGCAACTGGCAATGTCACATGCCGTGGCATTCTCAATTCATGGCCAAAAAACGACTGGACGGTTGGTCCTGCTCGCCATATACATCGGCGTGACGACGCTGCTGCTGGCTTTGTTGCTGGCTTCACACTGCGCCAAAGAGAGGCTCTACTTTGCGTTCTGCGCGGCCGGTGCCGGCTTTGGATTGGTACGCATCCTGCTCGGCGACCCGG
>CAZDYZ010000981.1:0-11477 GCA_964509525.1 uncultured Acidobacteriaceae bacterium | reverse complement strand
GCTGCGGCGCGACATTGAGCGCTTCGAAATGGCTGCGGAACAGATGCGCGTCGGCAAGCTCTCCGGAGCGGTGGGAAACGCAGCCCACCTCGAACCGGAGTACGAAGAAAAGATCTGCCAGCGGTTGGGCCTGAACGTTGCTGCAGTCTCGTCGCAAGTAATTCAGCGTGATCGCCATGCCTTCTATGTCGCCACGCTGGCTGTGATTGCGTCCACCCTTGACAAGATCGCTACCGAAATCCGCCACTTGCAGCGCACCGAGGTTCGGGAGGCCGAAGAGTATTTCAGCGAGAAGCAGAAGGGCTCGTCGGCCATGCCACACAAACGCAACCCAGTCACGTGCGAACAGATCAGCGGTCTCGCCCGCGTCGTACGTGCAAACGTGCAAGCCGCGCTGGAAAACGTCGCGCTGTGGCACGAACGCGACATTTCGCACTCATCCGCCGAACGAATCATCCTGCCAGACTCGACGATCTTGGTGGATTACATGCTCAGCCGGACAACGAGTCTTATCGACACCCTGATGGTTTATCCCCAGCGCATGCTCAAGAACCTCGAGTCGACCGGCGGACTTGTTTTCAGCGGGCAATTGCTCCTCGACCTGGTCGCTGCCGGAGTGCAGCGTGAAGAGGCTTATCGGCTAGTGCAGTCGAATGCTATGAGAGCGTGGAAAGAAGACCTTAATTTTCGCAATTTGATCGAGAGCGATCCCGAGATCACTTCGAGGGTAAAGCATGAGACGCTTGAGCGCGCCTTCGATTTGCAGCGGCCATTGCGGAATGTAGACAAGATCTACAAGCGGGTCTTCGGGAAGAAATAGCACTTTTCGATATGCGGTTCCGTAGCGAGGCCTCAGTCCGACAAGAGGGGCACCCGTTTCTGTGCCACTACTCCAGGCGATTAATGATCGACGCGACATACCCCCCGCCAAAGCCGTTATCGATATTTACCACACTTACGTTCGAGGCACAGGAGTTGAGCATTCCCAGCAGCGCTGCGATTCCTTGGTAAGAGGTACCATAACCGACGCTAGTCGGCACCGCGATCACGGGAACACCGACTAGTCCGCCCACCACGCTGGGCAGTGCGCCTTCCATACCTGCGCATACCACCAGCACGCGGGCTCGCGTTAAAACCTCCCGGCGTGCCAGCAGACGATGAATGCCCGCGACCCCGACGTCGTAAAGGTGCTGCACCTCATTGCCCATGATCTGCGCAGTGACCGCAGCTTCCTCCGCCACAGGAATGTCACTTGTGCCCGCGGAAACCACAATGATTGTGCCTTTACCGTAGATGGTTTTATCCTGTGTCAATGTGATGGCCCGTGCCAACTCATGCAGCTGGGCTTTCCGGAATCTACGTCGCAGCACACGAAACTGCTCTGTTGAAACCCGTGTCGCCAGCAGGTTGCGGCCATGTTCGGCCAATCGTGAGAAAATCCGAGTGAACTGCTCCGGACTTTTTCCCGGCCCGAAGATTACCTCCGGCATGCCGACGCGTAAGGTCCGGTGATGGTCCACATTCGCGAAGCCAAGGTCCTCGAACGGAAAATACTTCAGCCGCTGGACTGCTTCATCAGGAGAGACCTTCCCGCGCTTGACCTGATCAAATAGTTCCTTGATACGTTCGGAATTCATCTGGACTCTGCGACGATCGAAAATCTGAGCTTACCATTTGCGACAGGCCACCATGAGTTCGTCGGAAGCGAGTGGTAGGATGGGGGGACTTCGATGCTCTCGCAAACGAATGTAGCACCGCGAACCCTGACGGTCGCCATCACTGGCGCAAGCGGTGCCATTCTTGCGAAATACTTGCTCTACGCGCTGGAGCGCGACGAACGGGTTGCCACCATTAACCTCGCAGTCTCGGATAGCGGACTGCGCGTGATTGCCGAAGAGCTCCAGCTAGCCGGCCGGAACCGACTAATACCGAAGCTGCTAGGGCATGCCTCGGATAAGGTTCTTTATCAGAACAACAGCGACATCGGCGCTAATATCGCCAGTGGTTCCTATCCAACCGATGCTATGATCGTGTTGCCGTGCAGCATGGGAACCCTGGCGCGAATTGCCAACGGCATGGCGATTCGATTGATCGAGCGCGCAGCCGACGTCTGCCTGAAGGAACGCCGGCCGCTCATCCTGTGTTTGCGGGAGACGCCCTTCAACCTCATCCATCTGCGCAACATGACGCTCGCAGCCGAAGCAGGAGCGACCATCTTCCCGGTCATTCCGGCGTTTTACTTCCGCCCGGCCTCCACTGAGGAGATCGCGCGGGAGTTCGTCAACCGCATCCTAGCGCACGTGGGCTTGCCACAGCCCGATGCGTATCAATGGAAGGGCGAGTACCCTCGCTTAGCCTGAGCTTTACGTGCTAACCGGTGTTCTGGGATAGGCAATCCACGGAAGGATCAGCCCGACGTTGATTCGGCGAAACGCCCATCGACAGGCCATGCATGGCATGTCGAACGAACAAGAAAATGGGCGGCAAGTTCCCCCAACTTGCCACCCAATGCCAGCTGTCACCCTGGACAGCCAGCCAGTCGTGGATCGATGCGCTTCCACGATAAACCGGTTCCCCTTACTCAGGTTCGTCGGCGTCACCTCGGTCAGAAGTTGCCGGTTGTATCAGAGGAGAATGCTTCTCAGAACGACCGGGTAAGCCATGGTGAACAACTTCCCCATGGCGTACATCGGCGATGTGCGCGCCATTGCTTAGCGGTTTGGAGACGCGAATCGGGCCAGTTTCCGGGGCTGTACTCACCTGTACGGACGTACAGTGTGCGAGAAGTTGAGGGATCAGGTGCGCGATTTCGACTAACGAAAAAACAACGCGGAGAGGTGCCGTCTGCGCTGTTCGCCCGAACTCGCTAGCGCAGGTCCCGCGCTATGGCGCATTTTCTCGTTCATTGAGGATGAGCCCTTCACTGGGAAGCGCAGTTCTTCATCGAAGATTTGCTGCTTGTCGCAAAGCTGCTATACACCACTAAAGAGCCCCTTGAGCAAAATCGGCAATTGTGGTTCATACTACATCGAGATAACGGGGCTGGCATTCAGGGTACCTTTTGCTTTTTTGGGGTGGGATCGTGTCTCCAGAGTTGGAACAGATCCGCCGCGAGGCGGAGCGTCTAACAGCTGAAATGTCGCAAGCCGAGTGGCATCATGCGGCGCCGGGCAAGTGGAGCTGCGCTCAGACCTTCGAACATTTGCTGCTTAGTTACACCGCAACCACCGAGGGAACATTAAGAGCCATGGAGATTGGGAGGCCTCTTGGCGGCAAGCCCACATTGCGTGATCGCATTAATACGTTCTATGTGGCTGGACTTGGCTTCCAGCTCTCGGAGCGCATAGCACCGCAACAAAGAACACCAACAGACGGTGCCGGCCTTGAGTCACTTCGTCAGTTCAATGACGCGCTCGTCGCCATGGACGCGACGTTAGCCGATGCTGAAAAGCGATTTGGAACGCGGGTCAAGTTATTGGACCATCCAATGCTTGGGCCACTGACCGCAAATGAATGGCGGCGTTTTCATCGTACCCACGCACGGCACCATTTGAAGGAAATCGCAGAGCGAACCAGGCACGCCAGTTCTGTGAGCCCGTGAGCAGGACTTCCTAAAAGAAGCCCATGTACCATCGCCAAGCGGCTTCACCAAAGAATGTGACGGCCAGAGAAGATATGGTGATAAAGACGCCGAAGGGGATTTCCCACAATTGCAGCATCTCCCGGACTGAAGTGCGGTTTTTTCCGGCTTCGCCAGCATGGTGCACCATCCGGATGAGCGAATAGACCGTCGCGACCAGTGGAGCCAGGAAAATTACCAGCAAAGTTAACTTCAGTCCCAGGAACGCTCCCACCATCGCGATGAGCGCGAAATCGCCAGTTCCCATCCCTTGCCGACGACGAACGAGAAAATAGAGACCCGCAGCGACAAAAAAGAACCCCGCACCAACCAGAGCGCCGAACACAGAATCAAGAAGCGAAACTTCCGCGATCGAGAGATGCTCGCCATAGGCGTAAAGAAAGAACTGCGTGCCTGAGTTGTCGGTCGGAATCCTCGAGGAAAGAGCAAGACCGAGCAAGATGCCAGGATAGGTGAATTCATGGGGCAGCAAACCCGTTTCAGAATCCATGAAGAGCAATCCGACTAACAGAAAACTGAAGATGCAGGATTTCACCGCCAGCCACGTTGGACCGAACGAAACATAACAAGCAGTAAACAGACTTGCGGTTAGCAGCTCAACCACAGGATAGCGCAGCGAAATTCGAGCGCGGCAGTTGCGGCACCGGCCTTGAAGCAACAGCCAGCTAAGCAAAGGAATGTTGTCGTACCATCGAATGCGAGCACCACAGGTGGGGCAGTGTGAGCGTGGCGTAACGATAGACTGGTCGTACGGAATACGGCTGATGCAAACATTCAGGAAGCTTCCGACCGCAAGTCCAAGAATGAACAGCCCGCATTCGTAGATTACGTCCAAAGTGTTCTGTGAGTGTGCTCTGCTCCGATTGATGGAGCACAGCCAGATCTCCGCTCAACATCATCTCGCATTTCCGACCGGAGGGCATCTATCCGCCCCGATTTATCAGGTTGCGGGGTTGTCTGCCGCCCCTCCGGTCCGTCAGCCTCTGTCCTTCTATTCGGGAGGAAGGCCGGTATGCTACTCGACCATTCGGCATCCTCGTGGCCGACGAATGGACAAACACTTTGTTGTCGGACAGCAGCGACGGCAGGAATGTTCTCGCGTGGTAGTGCCAAAGGTCCGCACTTGCTTCTGTACTCTTCCCTCTTTGCCAACCATCAGTAAGCAAGCCACCACCGTGGCCTGAGGTACGTCCAATCCGCAACCGCATTCCACCAGAGTTTGCATGACGCCTCCGTGGGAGGCGATTGCTGCGCCGCAGGTCTGGTACAGACCGACACTGCCATGCGTCCTTCCCGTTTCCAGGTGCGACAAAGGTGGTAGCTTAGATCGGCACGGGTCAGTCTGCTATGCGGAATCTTGTCACCACAGAGAGCCCGATCTCCAAGCAATCGCCAACACGAATGCTTGTATCACAGATTGATCCGCTTACTTCCCTTCACCTCGGCTGAATCTTATTTTCATGCTCGGTGGTGCGCCCCAGGCGCATGAGGTCTGCTATGAAATGGGCGTCCGCCCGGCGTTGCGTTCGTTCGTGGCCTGCGGCATAACCGTCAACGGATTGATGATCTGAAAGTTCAGCACCGCCTCCGGTGCCAACTGGATCTGGTCTCCTTTCCGAGAGGCCGCCACACCGGTTCCGGCACCCGCACCGGCTGCGGCGCCGATTGCTGCGCCTTTGCCACCTCCAAAGATGCCGCCGAGGACTGCGCCTGCGGCTGTACCGAGGCCAACTTTGGTCGCGGTATTCTTACCCTCACCTTTCCCTGCTCGCGACCACTGGTTGGTTTGGATGTTGTAAGTCTTGCCGTTCACGGACACGGAGGTTAGTTCCAGTGTCAGGACCGAATTGCCGGCGAAGCGGCCCGCACTCTTGACATCGGCCACCCGTCCGACCACGTCAGCGCCCGAGGGAATCACGGTATCGCCGCTAATTACGATCGGTGCGCCGAGAGAACCACGGAACGTGTCACCTACCTGGTTGCGCTCGGAGTCAAGCGCATCGTTTAGTCTTACGGTCAGTTGCGTTCCTGCCGGAATAGTAATCTTCTGGGGAGGCGGGGGAGATAAAGGGGGAGGCGAAGGCGACGGAGGGGCCTCGTTCTCAGGAGTCGTTGGTGGCAGCGGAGCATTGCTGACTTGCACAGCATCGTTCGCCGTACTTAAGCGTGGGCTGCTGTCCTGATGGGGACGGGTCCTGACGGATGCACGTTTAGTCGCGCGCCTTGATGGCGGTTTCTGGGCGGACAATGGGACGCCTGTGGCGGGCAGTGGAACTGCCTGGGTCTGCTGCACCTGTAAGTTGTTCACCACCGTCCTTACACCATCAACCGTGGCGGCATCGCTACCCGCAGCGTCGCGCTCGGAGTCACTGGTGACGTCACCGCTAAGCGTGACCACGCCCTTGGCAGCCTGCACTCTGATTTGTCGGCTTTGGATGACGGGATCAGCGTAGAATTTGCTCTGCACATCGCTGGCAATCTGAGCGTCGGTGCGGGCCGGTTGCTTAGAGCACGCAACGTAAACAACAATCATGAAGGTAAGAATCACTAGCTAGGACACAGAAGGATGCCTTGGCCTTCATTGTTGCTCCCCCTTTCTCGGAGGCTGGCTAAGCTCGAACACGAATCGGAGAGACTTGTCGCTGTCTTTGACGCGGAAAATAGCAGACTGCGAAGAGATCCGAACGTCCCAATCAACGAAGCGGCAGGTAACTGATTTGATGCTGTGCTCAGGCATGAAAGCAATCAAGCCCGGGAATGTCCCGGGCCCGACGGGGCGGCTATGAAGTTGGTGCATCGGTGAGGTGATTGTTGATGGCAAACAAGGCGAGTTCTAGCCGGCTAACAACTCCGACCTTGTCGAAAATGTTCGTCAGGTGATGCTTCACGGTGTCTTCACTCAGGGAGAACTTACGTGCAATCTCCTTGTTACTGAGACCGGCAACAATCGTGGCTAGAATTTCCATCTCTCGCTTGGTCAAACCGTAGTTGCGAGGCGGTTTGTCCCCGGAGGCATTAGTCCGCATGTAGTCCACGATGTCGCCGACGCCCTCGCGCCCGATCCAATACTGCCCACCCATGACTGTGCGTATGGCCTTCATCAACAGCTGTGTCGCGGCTTCTTTCATCACCACTCCGCGAGCGCCCATCTGGAGAGCTTGCACGATCTGGATTCGTTCCACGGCTGCTGTGAGCACGATGATTTTCGTCGTCAGCTCATCATCTTTAGACGACAGCTCGCGCAGCACATCCATCCCCGGCACGCGTGGCATCGCCAGGTCAAGTAGGAGAATGTCGGGACTCAACTCCCGCGTCTGAGCCACGGCTTCCGCGCCGTCGGCCGCTTCGCCCACGACCTCCAATTCTGGTTCCGCCTCCAACAACCGTCGCAATCCATCCCGAAAAATAGTGTGGTCATCGGCGATGACAATGCGAACCGATGGTGCCTTGTTATCCATAAGGCTCGTACCCTTTCTGCGGAACCGTGATCTCTAGCCTGGCCCCGCGCCCCGGATTTGATTCGATCAGTAACTCGCCTCCCACCGCCCGTACCCGTTCCTTGATCACAGCCGGTCCCCGGCGGAAATCATCCAGCTCAGTTAATCGGAAGCGACCAGCAAATGGAAAGCCTCGCCCGTCATCATCGATGACCAGCTTCCAGCATCCGTTCTGTGCGCCAAAGCGCACCATAGCTGACCGGGCCCCGCTATGCCTCCGTACATTTACCAGGGCTTCCTGCACAACCCTCGCCAATTCGCGACAAGTGGCAGCCGGCATCGTGACTTCCTGCAACTCCGACACAAAGCGGGCCTCGACACCAGTATCCCTGGGAAAACGTTCTACGAGTTGGGCGATAAAGTCAAGAAATTGATGAGGGCCTATATCAACGGGTCGCATGGTCTGCATCAGTTCGCGGAGGTTCAAAACCTCCTGCCGCAACAAATCCTGGATATGTTCGAGCTGGCTGGCCAGGGGCGGGTCACCCGTGGCACGGCGGCGGAGTACGTCAACCTGCATTTCGATACTGATCAGCGACTGGATAGCAGTATCGTGCAGTTCACGGGCCACGCGTGCCTGCTCCATTGCCCCAGCTCGCGAACGCAGCCGCCGAAAAACATAAACAGAATAGAGTGCGGGTGCGACTTGCCGCAGGATGTTCTGCGCAAAACGGAGTTCGCGTTCGAAGCGACGACCGGCGTACCCGTTTACCATCACAAACCGGCCAGTCCAGTCCTCCCCCATCTCATTGCTAATTACGATCAATGATTTCGCAGCCGGAACGGGCATCTGAAGATACTTAAGCGTCGGCGAATCCAATCGCCGTCCTTCCTCGTCGAGAGCGGCAACACGGCACTCTTCTTTATCGCCTTTGCGCTGCATGTAGAAAGTGTGGGGGTAAGCCTTCATAAGCACGGCGGCGGCCTCGGTAGAGGGGATTTCCTGCACCCGCGCGTGTGGTGGTTGCGACGACACGACATCCCACCTGAATACTCGTCCTGTACTGCTTTGAGCCACTACCTCATATACCTGTCGGCTGCCGAAGACGCGACCTATCTCCGACATGACCTCGTGCAAGACCTCCGCGAAGCGTCCTCCAACCCGAGCCAGGGACAATAGCCGGTTGGTGAAAGCGATCTCCGCTCGCAATTCTTTCTCGGTCTCGGCAAGGAAGCCAAGCAGGAAGCCCGTCATCAACAAGAAACCGCAGCGCATGATGATGCGGGTTGGTTCGATAGTGGTCAACAGGAGACGGTGCAGCCACGGTGGTCCGTAGGCCACCATAGCCGTCTGGAACAGAAGCAAGGCGGCGCTGATCTCCGCGGTCGCCATGGTCTCGATGAACCCCCAGCGGAAGGCGGCAGCGATCATCGCAAATAAGAAGAAGACGAAGAAAACGCTGTTAGGCGGATCGGTGAACAGACAAAGCGTGGCCGGCCAAATGATATCGCTCGCTTGTGCCCACAGCACGAGTCCTCGACCGGGCTGATGTTCCTCTTGCAGAAAGGCCAGCAACACAAGGCTATGAACCGTGTAGCTGGCCAAAACCAGGAGACCAAGATAATAATGCGCGGCGCCGCCGGCCGGGCGCACTCGCCACGCAACAAGCAAGGTAACTGCAAGAAAGACGCGGGAAAATGCCAGCACCTTTTCGACACGTGGATCGGCGTACTGAAGTCCAGTAGCCCGAAGCCGAGCAAGGAACCTGGCAGCCGGCGGTGAAGCGCGCAAGGGTTGTTGCCTCTCCCCAAAACTTAGGGGTGGCCTGATTATGACACGAAAGCGCTATTTGGCAACGAAGTTCGTATGGGCCATCCTTTGGATCCACTCCCAGCTTCTTGTGCAGTTGCGACGAGGTTCAGCTTGCAGCGCAGGTCGTTTAAGAGCAATATTGCGTCGAAGAGTCCCCCAAGGCCTCGGGAAGATGCGCGGAACGCTCAAGAGGGAACGCTGCATCGCAATTTACACGCGGCGCAGCGGGACCTTGCTTTGGCCGGAAGGAGTGACACTATGAACTCCCGCTCGTTGTCGAGGGTCCCATTGACGGCTGTCGTCGCCGGATTGTTGCTGTCTGTGAGTTGGGCGCAGAGCGCAAGCAAGACTGGTCCGAAGTATGACGTCAAGAATGAAGTGAAGATCAAGGGTGTCATTGAAGAAGTCCGGCAGGTTCCGGGTCCATCTGAAGGTACCCATTTGGTGGTGAAGACCGAGACTAAGACGGTGCTGGTGCACGTTGCTCCCGGCGACTTCCTTAAGGACATTGACACCACGTTCAACAAAGGGGAGCAGGTAGAGATAATCGGCTGCAAAGCGCCTGATGGCCCAGAAGAGGAGATTCTGGCCCGGGAAATAACCGTTGGTCAAAACACTACCACGCTACGCGATGATAAAGGGATTCCGGTCTGGGCGGGATGGAAGCCGAGCGGCAAATAGACCGCGAATTCCAGCAACGGACTCAATTTTCCTCGAGCACATCCAGGGGTCTCGGTGGGGAATGGCCCAAGGAACGCCGATTTCTGGATTAAGCTGCCTGCATCCTCCTCCTGTCGACACACTATCTTTCCAACCGCAGAAATTCTCCCGTGGTGGCATTCACAGCGACCCGCAACTTGGCTTCACCCTGGGTGCTGCCGTAAATCACGTGCCACACCAACTGGCTCCTTTGAGTGTCCCAATCGAGGACAAAGAATAGGGATTGCCGAGGATCCCTTGCCGTCAACTTTTCGCCGCCGTGCCTCTGCCCAACCTCATAGGCCTTGACGCTGTCAAACTTGAGAAATGCGAGGTCAAAAATCCGGGTTGCGCTGTTACTTGAATTCCAGGAGTCCTCGGCGGAGAAGCTTATTCCCTGCTCGGGGGCATCGCTTCCAACCAATCCTGACCACACGAACTGCTTCATCATACGTTTCGAAGGCGAGGCAAACGAGCCACGCCAAAGACCGGCCTTGCCTTCGCCAGCAGGCGCATCTGGCGTGAACTGTGATTGCAGCCGAAATAACGACGCGTCACTGGCCCAGCCTCGTGCCGAGATGTACATCTTCTGCAAGGCGGCACGGCCGGTCTCGTATTCGGCGTGCTTCACGGCGGGCCTGGCAGGCGGATGAGATTCAGAGTTGATCCCGGTCCGCGTGCCCGAAGAGCAGGCAGCCAGGAAGTACAGGGCGAGAGATGCAGAAACGGTCTTTATCATGAGTTGAACCTCAGCGATCAAATAGCGACGAAGCACCACCGCTGCCGCGATTGAACTGGGTCAGACGCCGGCATAGGGCCAACTGCAGACCCGTGTCTCCCGACCCGGTCGCTAACTCTGCTGAGCGAGCCTTCCTTTCACCAGCCTTGGAGCGAAACGCATTCCATAGAACAGCACCACCGCTGAGAGTGCCACGGCTGCGACCATGGAGGTAAGTCCTGTCTCAAGATTGCTGCGGTCGGCAATATAGCCGATCAGTGTGGGCGAGAAAGCGTCACCGAGCAAGTGGATGGTGAAGATGTTGACCGCCAGGGCGGTGGCACGGATGCGAGCGCTGACCGAGTTGACCAAAGCTGCATTCAGCGGAGCGGTGTTGATAAGAAGCAAGAATTCAGCCAGAAAGATCGCGCCATACATGCCCTTTCCGTGGTAGAAGATGGCTACTACGATGGCAGGAATCGAAAGTGTCATCCCCAGGGCCGAAATCAGTTGATATGCGGCCGGCGTGCGCTGCAGGAGGCGATCGCCGATCCAGCCGCCCAACACAGTAGCTACCGTACCGGCGATGACGGTCATGCCACCGAAGACAGTATTGGCGCGGTCGAGCGGAACCTGTCGCACGCGGATGAGAAACGTTGGCATCCAGACCTGCAAGCCGCCGATCGCGAAGGTCATCATGGCCGCGCCCAGAGTGATGGTCCAATAGGCCTGGTTGCGGATGAGGCCCAGTGCAGTACCGCGCTCGGGGCTGTCCGCCAAGAGATCGCTGGCACCGCGTACGGGCTCACGCAGTGCCAGCAAGCCGAGCATTAGTAGCAGTCCGGGCAATGCTACGACCATGAACGGCGTCCGCCAGCCGTAGTGATGGCCGAGGTATCCGCCAATAATGTAGCCCAGCGCACTGCCCACGGGTGTTGCCAGATAGAAAACGGCCATCACGCGCCCGCGTATCGTCTCCGGGAATAGATCTGCCAGGAAGGCCGGCGAGATGGCAACGAATGTAGCCTCGCCAATTCCTACGATCACATGGCGCAGCAGAAGTTCATCATAGTTGTGGGTGACCGCGCTCAGCAGCGTGGCCAGGCTCCAAACGAAGGCGCCTGCTGCCATGATGTACTTGCGAGGGAAGCGATCGGCCAGCGGGACGAT
>CAZDYZ010000980.1:0-2517 GCA_964509525.1 uncultured Acidobacteriaceae bacterium | reverse complement strand
AGCTCTTTTCGCGCAAGGACTGATCCGCCCGGGCAACCTCGAGATTTGGGTGATGGACGCTGACGGCAAGAATAAACATCAGGTCACACACAATGGTGCGGCCAACTTCGCGCCTTTCTTCCTTCCTGACGGCAAGCGCATCATCTTCGCTTCTAACATGAACGATCCCAAGAACGGTCGAGACTTTGACCTTTACCTGATTAACCTCGATGGTACGGGCCTGGAGCGAGTTACCTACTATCCTGACTTCGATTCGTTCCCCATGTTCTCCTCGGACGGCAAACGCCTGGTCTGGGCTTCGAACCGCAACGGCAAGGCCCCCCATGAGACGAATATCTTCATTGCCGACTGGGTGGAGTGAGCGTGCCCGGTCTGTTGCTATACTGCTGACAAAGTCTTACTTTCGGGGGGCTGTGAGGAAACTAAACAAGGGAAACCCTATATGGCTCGTTTACTGGTCATAACTGCAGCTCTTTTAGGTTTTGCTGCTGCCGCATTCGCCGAGGCGAAAACATGGCAAATCGATCCTAACCATTCCGCGGCGCAATTTTCCGTGCGTCACATGGGTATATCTACAGTTCGCGGAGCTTTCACCAAGATGAGAGGCTCTGCAACCTACGATCCCGCTGACCCCAGCCGGACCTCGATCGATGCGATTATTGATGCTACCTCCATTGACACACGCGTTGAACAGCGAGACAACGACTTGCGCAGTCCGCACTTTTTCGATGTCGCCAAGTATCCGACACTCACCTTCAGGTCCAAACGCACCGAAGCCGTCGGACCCGGCAAGCTGAAGATCACCGGCGATCTGACCATTCACGGCATCACAAAGGAAGTTGTGCTCGATGTCGATGGCCCATCAGAGCCAGTGCAGGACCCGCGTGGGGGCTGGCACATGGGGGCATCTGCCAGCACCAAGATCAATCGCATGGACTTCGGGGTGAATGGCGGGTCCGCCGTGGTTGGCAACGAGGTACCCATCGCCATCGACGTGGAACTGGTGGACTTGTCGGCTGCTCCTCCCAAGTAGGCTGCCACCAGGCATCCAGGCGGAGCGATGTAACTTTCGTCGTACCTCGCGCGACTCGTCCCCTACTACTCTCAAGCCACTCAGAACGGTGTTATGATACAGCCGACTGGGGGCTATCGATGCCTGGAACATGCCTTCTTTTGCTTTCCTCGCTCTTGGCAACTCCCCTTGTCGCGACCGGCAACCCACCGCTTGCGTCATCAGAGGTTCAAGTACGGACTACGGACGGGTTAACTGTGCTGGTTGCGGGTGATCAACCGCTGCTTACATCAGAACGGCCTGCGGATTTCGCCGGCGAGGCAGATGGCATCTGCTACAAGATTCGCGCTTACATCTTCACGCGCGACGACGATCACGCCCCTGCGCTCAGCAAAAGCACTACGTGCGGGCCGCGGCAGCCGCACACGAAGAATGTGATGTGGCCGAAAGCCCGGCTGGTTCCGGCCGACTGAACTATCGGTAGCTCGAACTCAATAGTGCTCTCACGCTTGATTAAGACTTAAGGTACCAACACTGCGGTAATCACTCCGACATTCCGCTACACGGTCCGCCCGTGATACAAATCTGCCCTTCGAGCACGCGCTTTCTCCCCAGCGCCAGTTGCCCTTATTCTCCACCGCTCACCCTGGGCGCGTAGGGATTGTCGTCCACCACCTGCCTCACGGTATCGAGGATAGTTCCGTCGACCCACTTCACGACAGCGACAGGACGCTCCAGCAATCGCGGCTTCGCCGGTTTACCGCCGCAGATCCTTTCGACTTCAGCTTTGATCTCCTCGATCGGCCGAATTGGCAGGCCTTTGCCCTTAACCGCATCGAGCAGGTCTTGGCGCCTAGGATTCACGGCAATGCCGCGTTCGGTCGCGATCACGTCAATCAACTCGCCCGGGCCGGTCACCGTCGTGACTTCATCCACAATTACCGGAATTCGCTCGCGGAACGACGGCACAGCAAGAATCGAGCATCCCGCGAACAGGCAATTCTGCCAGCCCCCGATGCCGTGCAGCAGACGCCCGTCGGAATGCGTCACCACATTGGCGTTGAAGTTGATGTCGACCTCGGTAGCGCCCAGCACGGCCGCGTCCACCATCGAGGCAAAGTTTCCTTTACCGTGGAAGTTGTAAGAGGTGAACGGGGTGGTCGCGACATGGCGAGGATCGCGGGCAATGGATCGCACCGCATCGAGGTCGAACGTCTGGCCGTCCAGGATGTACCCGACGAGGCCTTCGGTGAGCAGATCGACCAGGTATCTGGTCGATCCACCCCGCACGAAGCTGGCCTTCACGTTGGCCTGCTTCATCATGCGCGCCAGGTAATCCACAAAAGCCAGAGCTATACCTCCGGCCCCCGCCTGGAACGAGAAACCGTTGCGCATGATTCCGCTATCACGCAGGAAGCGTGCCACCAACTCCGAAATGCGCAGGCGATCGGGGCTGCGCGTGATCTGGGTGGTGCCGCTGACGATTTTTGCCGGATCGCCAATGG
>CAZDYZ010000979.1:0-3269 GCA_964509525.1 uncultured Acidobacteriaceae bacterium | reverse complement strand
TCCCAACGATCCTTGTCAGGCCACTCCCAGAAGCGCCAAAATTGAACCCCTTGGCCGGTCGGTTGACCATGATAAAAGGCGTAGGTGCGACCCTCGACCTGCATGTCACGGATGTTTAGGTAGGCGTTGCCGCCAAGGGCGTAAATCATGTCATTCAGGATCTTGAGCGCCTTCTGCACGCTGGGATCCTTCACTGAAGCAAATTGCGCGGTTGGCCAGTTTGAGGGCACCAGCGGAGAGCTTGGTTGCGCAGACGCAGCAGGTACTTGGGCGACAGAAGCCACTGCAAGCAAAGGGACGCCAAGCGCTACGACGGAGTTGAACATTCTCGCATCATTCTAATCGCAGATGAGTCTAGCTTCCTTGAGTCTGCATGACTCCTTCGCCGCACGCACAATGTTTGTGCCACCATGAACCCACTCGCGCCGGGTATAATCACCTCTTGTCCCGCCGCCTGCCAGGCGCCGGCTGCTCCTCGACCACGGCGAAGTGGATGCGCCTTTGTATGTGATCGATGCGGTCAACGACGACGAGGATCGGATCGCCCAACGAGTAGGTCCGGCGGGTGCGCTGCCCGATGATCTGTCGAGTGTTCTCATGGTATACGTAGCGGTCGTCGCTGAGCGAGCCTAGCGGCACCAGCCCCTCAATAAACATGTCGGTCAGCTCGACGAAGATGCCGAACTTCGTGACGCTAACAATGAGGCCGTCGAACTCCTCGCCTAAGCGATCTTCCATGAACTTCGCTTTCTTCCACTCCATCAGTTCTCGCTCAGCGTCGTCGGCGCGCCGCTCGGATTGGCTCGATTCCTCGGCGATATCGTGCAGCACGTCAGCTTGAATGGGTCCGCCCAGCGAAGCAGGGTGCTCCTTCGGGTGGTCGCTACGCCTCATCGCCGAGGCTGGTGGCTGCCGCTTCGACCATGGCGAACCCTTGTCCGCGATGTAACCCACCCCCACCGCCACGCCGCTCTCCATTCGCTCAGCCGAATCACGCAGCACTTGTTTGATAATACGGTGCACGATGAGGTCAGGGTAACGGCGGATAGGGGAAGTGAAGTGGGTGTAGGTCGGAGCGGCCAGGGCGAAGTGACCCTTGTTCTGCTCGGAGTAGCGGGCCTGCTTCAACGAGCGCAGCATGAGGTAAGACAGGATACGTTCTTCCGGTTTACCTGCGATCTTCTGTGTCAGTTTCTGATACATGCGCGGCGTGATATGGATATCTTCGGGCAGTTCTACCGTCTGCGGCTTGCGGCCGCTGCCATGGCGGTCGCGGCGTTCGACACGTACCTGCACCCGCTTAACCGGCAGCGCACCGATCCCCAGCGAATACCCGAACTTGGCGGCAATAGTTTCAAACTCGAAGACGCGCCTGGGATCGGGCTTTTCGTGGATGCGATACAGCGAGGCAACCCGCTTGTTCTCCAGGTAGCCGGCTACGCACTCGTTTGCCGCGAGCATGAACTCCTCGATAAGGTGGTGTGCGATGTTGCGCTCCGAACGCGTGATGCCTTTCATCAGTCCGTGCTCATCGAACTCGATCACTGGCTCCGGTAGGTCGAAATCTATGGAACCGCGACGCACGCGCTTGCGGTTGAGGACCATCGCCAACTCACGCATCAGCTCAAGGACATCGACGAGCTCGTGATAATGCCTGCGCAGGGCCTGATCGCCTTCCAGGATGAGATTCACGTTGGTGTAGGTCAGGCGCGCAGCCGAACGGATCACGCCTTCGTTCAGCGTGTAACCCAGAATTTCACCCTGGTGGTCAATTTCCATCACACAAGCCAGCACCAGCCGATCCACCTGCGCACGCAAGCTGCATAAATCCGTCGAGAGTTCGATCGGCAGCATGGGTACGGCGCGGTCGGGGAAGTAGACCGACGTTCCCCTCAACCGCGCCTCCAGTTCTATCGGAGAACCTTCGCGTACATAGCGCGCAACATCGGCGATGTGGACCTGCAACTCGAAGTTGCCGTTTGACATACGCCGCACGGTGACGGCATCATCGAAATCGCGGGCGGTTTCGCCGTCGATAGTGACGATAGGCAGCGTGCGATAGTCACGCCGATTCCGCACCTCGGTCGAAGGGATTGCCGAATCGAATTGCTGTGCCTCCTCTAACACGGGAACTGGAAAGCGGTGTGGCAGATGATACTTGCGAATAATGATCTCGACATCTACGCCGAAATCGTTTTCGTAGCCTAGAATTTCGAACACACGCCCCCGCGGGTTCTCCGTCGGCGAAGGCCAATCGGTTATCTCCACCTCCACCACAAGGCCTTCGAGGTCCTCCCAGTCGCGGCGGCGTGCCTCTCCCCCGATGACGCGATTGCGCTCCTGCTGGCGCTTGAGAGGTGTTACCTGGGTTTTGGTTTGGGCTGCTGCGCGATGGGCATTGGGTGGAGATATAGACTGGGTAGGCTCCCGGCGGGGCCATTCCATCCCGCGCGGGATGATGATTTCTTGTGTGACCTTTTCGTCGATCGGTGTGACGACGTTGTAGCGCGAACCGTAGTGAAAGATGCCGACAATGGTGGGATTGCCACGCCTGAGCACCCTCACAATGCGGCCCTCAGACCGGCCATCCCCCTTCTTGTGGCCAAGTTCGACCAGCACCTCATCTCCGTGCATAGCCGAACCGATGGCCTGCCGACCGATGTAGATATCGCCGCTGATCGTGCTGCGCTGCCTGGCGTTCGGAATGACAAATCCGTAGCCCTCGCGATGCATGCTCAGGCGTCCGGTAATGAGATTCTGGTAAGCCGCGGCATGCTCCGCCAGGACATAGCGATCTCGCCCCATCTCGATAAGCCTCCCCGCTTTGACCAGCGCCTCCAATCGTTCGGCGAGTTGCAGCCGCTCGCGGCCGGCTAATTTCATTTCGCGAATGAGCTGTTTGTATCCAGCCGAGCGATGCGGCTGGCCTTCGATGCAACGAAGGATAGCGTGGTCAGTGAGCATGTCCAAAGGCAAGCGCCAGCTCTTCCAAGTCACCTATTTTAAGCGGACCCTTATACTGCACCAGACAAAAGCCATTAGAATCAGCGACGTTCAAGTGAAATCCTAGTGCCCGGATCGGTCCAATCCCGGGCTAAGACCTATCGCTGCTGCCATTGTTCGTTATGCTCCGTTTACTACTCGGGCACTCAGCGCCAGGAAAATTCGCATAGAAAAATTCGCGGAAGGGTATTCCCTGATATAACAACTCGCTGTATGGTAGCAATAATCACATCGCAACCGCGTGCGCGCATTGGTGTGCACCGAAC
>CAZDYZ010000978.1:0-1771 GCA_964509525.1 uncultured Acidobacteriaceae bacterium | reverse complement strand
GTCGCTGATCGCCAACACCGCACCGGTGGCTTACGGGGCGCTGGGTACGCCGATCATCGCATTGGCTGGAGTTACGGGTTTCAGCGAAATAACCCTGGGAGCCATGGCAGGCCGCATTCTGCCGGTGTTTTCGCTCATAGTTCCCTTTTGGCTGATCTGGGCGTTCGTCGGGTTTGCCGCCATGCTGGAAATCTGGCCGGCTATTCTGGTAGCGGGCGCTTCCTTCGCCGTAACCCAATACTACATCTCTAACCACCACGGACCCTGGCTGGTCGACGTTGGTGCCGCATTGGTTTCGATGGCTTGCCTGATTGGATTCCTGATGATCTGGCATCCCAAACGTGTGTGGACCTTCGAAGGCGAAGAGACCAAGACTGCGCACCGTGCTGTTCACGGATACACGCGTGGGGAAGTCGTTCGCGCCTGGGTACCGTGGATTATTCTCAGCGTGATCGTCTTCTGTTGGGGCACGCCGACTGGCAAGCGGATCATGAATACCCCAGAAAAGGTCTTTTCCTCGATGGCAAGCTGGAGCACGCCGCCCAGCAGGATCACCAATCCGCAGTTCCCGGTCAAAGGTTTAGATAAACTGTCGATGCGCATGCCGCCAGTGGTTTCCAAGCCGAGCAAGGAAGCGGCGGTCTTCGGCTTGAACTGGTTGAGCGCTACGGGCACTGGCATCTTCCTCTCCGGGATTATTGCCGGTCTGGTAATGGGCTTCGGCGTCCGCAGTATCTTCAAAATCTATCTGCAAACCATTGTGAAAGTCCGGTTCTCCCTGCTCACCATTGCGGCCATGCTGGCCATCGGTTTCATGACCCGCTACTCCGGGCTGGACGCGACGATGGGCTTGGCCTTTGCCCGCACCGGGCATCTCTATCCTTTTTTCGGTACACTGCTGGGCTGGCTGGGTGTGGCACTGACCGGTTCCGATACCTCGTCTAACGTGCTCTTCGGCAGTCTGCAGAAGATCTCAGCGCAACAGGTCGGAGTCTCACCCACCTTGATGGCCGCGGCCAACAGTTGCGGCGGCGTCATGGGCAAGATGATTGATGCGCAGAGTATCGTCGTCGCCAGTACCGCAACCAACTGGTACGGTCATGAAGGAGACATCCTGCGCTACGTCTTCTTCCACAGCCTGGCTCTGGCGGCGTTGGTCGGAGTGTACGTCTTCCTGTTGGCGTATGTGCCGCCTGTCTCGAATCTGGTAGTTCAGTAAGGAAGGAGAGATGGACGGGAGCCCGTGAGTTGCGTAAGTTGGCCTCACAAACTGCCACTTCCGTTACCGGTCGCACTCGCTAGAATCGCGCGTGCTACCTGCCACCCTGTCACGGGGACTCAACAACAAGTAGAGATGGAGCCGCCGCCTACCTCCCAAATTTGAACGGAGACTCCGATGGCGACAAGGCCCTGCCCCTTTTCATTTCCTGGTGCGCCGATTGGGCGGCCGAACCTGCAAAAGTTCGGTAGGATCTGCCACGCTGACGGAAGCTCGCCAAACCCTTGGTGACTCCCAGCCTAACTCTTGCCCGCCAGTTTTTCTTTCGCCAGCGGGCGAGCGAAGGCGTTGGTCGGGTTGTGGGTGTTGATGGTCAGAATCCGTTGGTAGTACTCCATTGCCTTTGCCTTGTCCCCGGACTTCTCCAAGGCTTGCGCGAGCAGACTCAGGTTGAAGGGATCGCGTTGATCTGCCTTTTGTAGCTCGGCAATCGCGGTCTTAGAATCTCCGCCGTAGAATGCCACATAGCCAGCAATGTAGGGATAGAAACGT
>CAZDYZ010000977.1:0-2447 GCA_964509525.1 uncultured Acidobacteriaceae bacterium | reverse complement strand
GATTGCGCGCCGCCGTCATTACCGCCGGCGTGCGGCGTATTTTTGGCGCCGGCTGGGTGAAGGCTGCCTCGAAACGCGGCTTTCGTTTCCCCACAACCTTTCTTCTGGTCGGCCACCTGAGGCCCACAACCGGACTGTGGGCGCAAAGGCCGCAGGATCAAGCGACACTCTCGCTGAGCGATCGCCGGATGAAAGGAACTACAACTTTCGCCACGCGCTCTGGATCATCGGCAAATGGCCAGTGGCCGCTTTCATCAAGCACGTTCACCTGCGCCTGCGGGAAGAACTCGAGCTGGCGCCTGGCATAGCTGACGGGAAGATAAGGATCGTGCTTGCCCCAGACTACGAGTACAGGGCAAGTCCAAGAGCGGAAGGCGCCGCCGAAAGTTTCGGCCATTTCGCCCGGCTTGCTGGTGGCGCGATAAAGTTTCAGCACCGCCCTTTTCGTGCCTGCGTCAAAATGATCGTACATGCCGTCGATGAATGTTTTCGGCAGGCCGCGCGGATTGCCGTGCTTCAGCAAAACATGGAAGCCGAAACGCGTCGTTGACGCCATGAAGACCTCGCCCAAAATGGGCGTGCGCCAGATGCGGGCAAGATAATGCCAGCGGTAATCCGGCAGTATCCCGGTGTTGATGAGGGTCAGACTAGCGAGAGCTTCTGGGTTGGCGAGTGCCCAAGCGAGCCCCCAAGGTCCGCCGAAATCGTGCACTACGAGATGCGCCTTCGCGATGGTGAGTTTTTTTAAGACGCCGCCGAGGTGGTTGGCGTAACCGGCGACGGTGTAATTGAAATCCTTGGGGCGCGGCGATTGGCCGAAACCCGGCATGTCAGGCGCGACGCATCGGCAGAGTGGCGCTGCATGCTCCATTAGGTCTTCCCAGTCAGCGGAAAAACCGGGATTGCCGTGCACGAAGACGGCCGCTTCCACAGCCTTTTCATTGCCGCCTTCGCGCACGGACGTATGGACCGTGTCGACAAGCACTTCCGTTAGCCGCAGCATATCTTTCTCCCAAAATTCCGGACAAGGAGCAGCTATTCCGCGGGCGCAGGCACAGGCTTCGCTCTTGACGCGCTAAAAGTGTGATGGATATTGACCCAAGCCGCACGAGCCATAGCCTTGGGACTGAGAAACTGGCCGGCCCCGATGCTGCGCTCCGCAAAAGCGCGAAGGTGATCCGCGCAGTTAGGATCGCGCGCCGCCGCCGAGAACATCAGTTTTTCGATGAAATTGTAGGGTCGGCCGCTCGAGTAGTCGCAGATCAGAAATTCGTGACTGGAGAGCTTTTTGCGCCGTAGGCGGGCGTATGCATCGAGGTCACGGTCGAGACGGTCCTCGTCCGCGGCCTGACACGAGGCGCCCGCCGCTCCCGCGAGCCATTCCGCTGTTTGGAAGGCCCAGCCGCAGCCAACGCCCCATAGGGGATCGATAGACTGAACGGCGTCGCCTATCAGAGCCAAGCCCGGCCGCACGGCCTTCCGGATCCAATTGGGATATTCGATCACACCGAAAAAGGGCGTGATTCTCTTGGCCTTTTCGAGATCGGGCCCGTCGGGCAGAGTGGCGAACAGCCGTTTCATCGCGGCTTCGGGATCGCTTTTCCATTCTGCCAGCTTCGCTCGCGCCGGCATCGCCGTTGCCAGAGTGACGCCGTCGTCATTGGGAAAAGTATAAGCCATGTCCGGTTCGAGGAACCACATTTGTCCTCGATTGCCCGTTTTCAGCGCAAGGTCGCGATAATGCGCGAAATAGCCGATGCGCCCCTGCGGCTTTTCCTTCGCGGTAAGTCCAGCAACTTCCGCGACGCGCGAATTGCGCCCATCTGCGCCTACGGTCAATTTTGCCTGGATCTTCCGCACCGCGCCGCCCGCGCCGTGGATTACGGCGCCGCAGATGCGGCCCTTGCTCACCAGCAATTCATGGGCGGAAAAGCCGGGAATGAAATCGACGCCGGGCGTATCGGCGGCCATTTTGCGCAGCATCGGATCGAGCTTTTCCCGTCTGATGCTGTAGCCATAGGCCGGCCGCTTGATAGTTTGCTGGCTCGGGGCGCGGATGCAGCCCCAGCGCGTGTAACTCACGAAATCGTTGCGAAGGCCACCCGCCGCCTCGATCTTGTCCGCAAGGCCAAGGCGTTCGATGGTTGGAGTGGCGCTCGCCTGGATATAGTGGGTACAGACTTTTTTGTAGGCGGCCGGATCGGGATCGCGTTCGATCAGCGCCACTTTGGCCCCCTTGCGGGCGAAAAAAATCGCCGCGGCGCTCCCCGCTATGCTGGCTCCAACTACTGCAACGTCATGGGCGGGTTGATGGGCCATTTCCAGCTTTCGGAACGATATTTTTTCGCTTACTCTACTCTTAATTTTACAGCGGAGTCTGAGGTGGCTCCGCTCGTTCGGACAGATTTCCCGCTTCGATAAGTGGAACGTCTGCCGGGGTTAGGCCG
>CAZDYZ010000976.1:0-9473 GCA_964509525.1 uncultured Acidobacteriaceae bacterium | reverse complement strand
CCCGAAATGCATTGGGAGCTACACTCGGCGACGAACGCGATGCTAACCGCGCCGCCAGTGACTGATCATGCGCAGCGTATCTATCAGATCCTCGGCAAAGAAACGCTCGACCAACTGATAAGGCTGAACACGCTGCTACCGCTGGCTCGCCCGGGCCTGCCGCAGCCTCCGCCGTGGCGGCGCAACGAAGATTACGAAGAGCCAGTGACCGGGGAGGTGAAGCTGCATGGCTTTGTCTCACGTCCGGAGATCCAAAAGCTCAACCGCAACTCGATTTTTCTCTTCGTGAATGGTCGGCTGATTCGCGATCGGGTGGTGCAGCACGCGCTGACCGAAGCCTACCGTAACATCATCCCACCGACGGTCTACCCGATTGTTTTGCTGTTCCTCGAGATGCCGTTCACGGAAGTCGATGTGAACGTTCATCCGTCAAAGACCGAGGTGCGTTTCCGGCAATCTTCACTGCTGCACGATTTCATTCGCGATTCCGTCCGCGCGGCGCTGATGAAGGCACGTCCGGTTCCGGCTTTCACGACGGAGATCCATGCACAACCGACAGCGTCGATTTCATTCACGCCAGGAACGCGCGATCCTGGCAGCCACGAATTGCAGATGACCGAAGCCGATGCCACCCATCCCCGCGGAGCCGGGCATCTTTCGGAGCACTCGCTCTTCTCTGCACATGGACTATCCGGAGGCGGCGAACACGCGACCGCCGCAAAGGCTGCGATTCCCACAGCGCTCTCGGGGCCGGCGATGCTTAGAGCTACCGCTCCGGTCATCGCTGCACCCATGGCTTGCGGAGAAAACGAGGGCACTGCCGTCCTGGACGAGGACGATACATCCGTTGGACTGGAATCTCTGGCCACGTTGAAGCCCTTGGGCCAGATTCGCGATTCATTCATCCTGGCCACCAATCCGATGGGGCTTTGGATCATTGACCAGCATGTAGCTCACGAGCGCATTCTGTTCGAAAAAATCTGCAGGCAGCGGTTGGCAGAGTTGCCAGAGAAGCAGCAGTTGTTGATGCCGCTAATCGTCGAGCTGACGCCAGGTCAGATGGCAGTGTTCGCAGAGATATCCGACGAGCTGAACCACAATGGCTTTGAGATTGAGCCGTTTGGATCGCGCACTATCGCTGTGAAGACCGCGGCAGCGGGTGTCGCGGCAAGCGCAGTGGAGCACCTGCTGCACGAGATCTGTGATCACTTCGAGCGTGAAGAGCAGTCGCTGAACCTGGAGAAGATCCGCATCAATATCGCGGCCAGTATTGCCTGCCATGCCGCCATCAAAGTCAACATGCCGCTGGAGCAGAACAAAATGGAGTGGCTGCTGAGCGAGCTGGCCAAAACCGATTGCCCGATGAGTTGTCCTCATGGGCGCCCGGTGGTTCTGCGGTATTCTGTTAAGGATATCCAGCGGGCGTTTAAGCGCATCTGAAATTGGCTTCCGAAAACTGCATGCAGGAACAGCAACTACAAGAGCTGCGCCGGGAGAAGTGGCGCCTGAACGGGCGGCCCGTGCGCACGTTAGAGGACGCACGCGAATTCATTGAGTCGGTGGGTTTCTGTCTGCTCTATCCTCGACGCCCGCCGGTTCTTGCTCCAACGTTCGTGGGTGCGTATAAGGGCAGCGACGAGAAGCTGTCTACCGCGCGGATCGCGTTTGCTGACCCCAGCGCGCGCGAGGCAAAAGAACTGATGGTCCGTCTGCTGCGGGATAAGGCAGCTTACGAAGCGAACGTTTTTCCCGAGAATACCTTCATCGTGTCGGCGTCGGTGTTTCCATATTTTTACGGGCTGGTTGGAGACCGCAACCCGCGACAGCCGCCGAAGTCCGGTGCCTGGTTGGAGTATTCTCCCCTGGCCGTTGACGCGCTGCGTATTGTCGAGAAGGAAGGCCCGATTTCGAAGCACAAGCTTCGCGAGTCGCTGGGGGGTGAGATTTCGGAAGCTGCTTTGGATCGTGCGCTCGACGAGCTGTGGGCCAAGCTGCGCATTACGCGCGTGGATTATAAGCAAGACGAGGGTGTTTTTTGGGACGTGCTGTTCCGATGGGCCCCCCAGGCCGTAAGACAAGGGATGCATGTCTCGTTTGCGGAAGCGCTGACAGCACTGGTTTCGAAGTATCTTGACTGTGTGTTGGCGGCGCAGCAGGAAGACGTCGAATTGTTTTTCTCGAAAATGATCGGACGTGCTCGCGTGCGCGAAGGCATTCACGCCTTGCAGGCCGCGCGTGAGCTGAGTTACGTGCACGTGGCCGGACGTGTGATGCTGCAGGTTTCCTCACTGCAACTGCAGCAACCGTATGCAGTGGAAGACGAATTCAAGCCCAAGCAGCGTTTCGAGCCCCGTCCGCCTCAGCGAGGCAAGCCCCTGGTGCAGCGCAAGCCACCCAGGTCGGGCTCTCCGTCCCAGCACCCGCCCAGACAGGACCCGGCCAAGGAATGAGCCAGAGCCGGAAATTGGTGATCGCCATCGACGGTCCGGCTGGAGCTGGCAAGAGCACAGTCGCCGCCAGACTGGCGAAGAAGCTCGGCTATGTCAATCTCGAGAGCGGCGCCATGTATCGCGCATTGGCCCTGAAGGCACTGGAACGGAAGGTCTCATTAGAGGACGGCGAAGCATTGCGAAAGCTCGCAGAAAACACGGCGATTGGCCTCGAACCGCAGAGCGGAGGGAACCGAGTGCTGCTCGACGGGATTGACGTTTCGCAACGCATTCGGGAAGCCGATGTCACTGCGGCAGCCTCACGCGTTTCTATGCACCCTTCCGTACGCCAGTTGATGGTGGTGCGGCAACGCAACTTAGGTAAAGACGGAGGCATTGTAATGGAAGGCCGCGATATCGGTACCGCGGTATTCCCGAACGCAGACGTGAAGGTTTTTCTCGATGCGGATACGAATGTCCGTGCCGAGCGTCGCCTGCGGCAGAATGAATTGTGCTCGACCGCGGGGAAGCAACAGGTGCTGACAGATTTGGTCAGGCGCGATCAGAGAGACCGTACGCGTTCTTCCTCACCGCTTATCCCCGCCCCGGACGCGGTGATTCTTGATGCCACGCACAAGAGCATTGATGAGGTGGTAGACGAGTTAGAGCAGATCGTGAGGAAGGTATTTCGTTGATGATGGTAGGCGTGCCTGCTCAAGGGCAACTCCGCGGCAATCTCACATCGCTTTCAGTTCCGACCACGCAAAACGTCTCGCGCGACCATCACTAGCGCGAAATCCTCAACCCGTGTCCTCGGCGTTTTCTCGGTGAATCCGTGAACCCACTACCAGCGTGTCTTTGTGAAATCACGAAAACAGCCGCGCAGTCCGTTACAGAAACTATCCCTTCGAGATCCGAATATCACCGGTGTCTGCGGTAATCTGCAACTTGGCGGCGCCGTTGCCGACGGTACCGCTCGCTCGTGACGTGCCGTTGGTGTCGCTGACTTTGATTGCGCCAAAATCGGACGAAATGTCGCCCTTACGTGTAGTAGCCTCCAATTGGAACCCTGCATTGGACGGCAGTACGAGAGTGATGTCGCCATGCTTGCCGGTGATGGTCATCCGGCCGACCGGCAACTTGCTGGCAGCATGAACTTCGATGTCCCCGTTGGTGGTTTCGACCTGCAAGTCGCCGGACACGCCCTCCAAATGAATCTCCTTGGAGCGCGTGACCAGGCGGCTGGGTCCGTTCAGATCGTTGCCACGTATGGCGTCGGTAGCGATCTCAATGTCGCCGGGCACGGAAGCCATTTCCAGGTCAGAGCGCGAGGAGTTGAAGGTGACGGTTTTGGCGACTTTGCTGAGGCGAATGTCTTGAAAAAAATCACCGTTGAGATGCACTGCCCCGCCACACTCCTCCACGCTCGCGCTGTCAATGCGGCCCGACATGTCGAGATCACCGCCAATTTTGGAAGCACGAACTGAACCCTTTTCCAGATTTAGCTTGGCCGCTCCAGTGATGTCGTCCAGCGTGACGTCCCCATGCTGCAACGAAACCTTAACGTCGGCCTTGCGTTCGTTAATGGTTACGTCGCCGCGTTTGCTGGCGATGTCAAGCGCTGCATCGCGCGGCACGAAGATGTCCATGTCACTCTCTACTCCGTGCTCGCCTGCACCGTTGGTATTGGCGTTCAGCAGTACCGCCGTGCCAGTAACGGTGATCTGCGGCTTGGTGCCCTCGTTGTACTTGTTGGCGTCGTTCTCGTTCTGCGCGTACAGCTTCTTGTGGACGACGATGCGCAAGGTGTTGTCGTCAGCAGGCGAAATGTTTAGGGTGCCATGATCGCAGACCACACGGAGATTGCCGTGCGCGGGAAATGACTCCAGCAGAGTGTCATCGAAGGTGTACGACGTGCCGAAGATACCGCCGAGGTCGTCGTCCAGCTGCATCTGGTCCCGTACTCCGCCCCAATCAATGTCGGAGCTGTAATGCGCCGACAGTCCTACCGCAACGATGAGGATCAGCAGCAGAATGCTCCCGGCTCCTAGGCCGGCTCGCCGATAGCCCTCGCGCTGAGCCATAGAGTGTTCGATCAACCTGATAACACCCCACAGGATCAGCAGCATCGGCCACCAGTGTCCAAACCAATGCCAAACAGGAAATTGCACTCCCATATTCCGCAGTAAGAACACCAGGCCAATTACGATCAGCACCAGCGGGCCGGCAATTGAGCGGCGGTAACGATACGGCGGCGGTATAGGTTGGGGAGGGTAGGGACTCGGGCTAGCCATTGCGTACCTCGGGATCGTCAGGTCTGCTCCAGTTCGCACCCGGCGTAACGGAGCCAGTCGGAGCAGCCGAAGGCGGGGTCCCCGTAGGGCCCTGCCGCTGAAATGGGTATTCCGCCGTTCCCGGATGCTGGTCGGGGGGGCTGTAGGCGGGTGGTCCGGCGCCGAAGTTTCGGGGAATGTGACCTGCTGGCGAAGCGTTGTGTTCGAGAAACAGAATCAGACCCACCACGATCAAGAAAGCCGGCCAGGTACTACTGAAATCCAGCCAGCGCGCGTGGGTGATCTGGTCGAGCAGAAAAAGCACGCCAAGCGTGATCAGAACGACTGGCCCCATGAACCCATGGGTACGGCAACGGCTGCAGGAGCAATAGGGATTATACCGGTATCTCATGACGTCACCTCACCAGCCCCGGCGCTGACGAACCATCAGTATGCGAACACCGACGGCAATCAGGATGAGAGGCCAAAACGTCCATAGGCGATGAAAATGCAATATCCCCATTTCATCCAAGAGAAAAAGCACCCCCAGTCCGATAAGGACAACAGCGCCAACTGGAACCCGCGAGGGTGAGCAAGCTTCAGGATCCGCGGGTTGCCCCTGCGGGACCTCCGCAGGACTGTTACCGACGGCAACCGCACTGGGCGTTTTGCCGACAGATGGGTTTGCTACCGGACCCGACGAGAACAGATTGTTGAACCCAAACGGATCAGGAGGGGGCACGCCAAGCTCTCTCGCACGCGCCGTCTTGTAGGCTTCGATAGGCATATAGCAAATGAACGCAGCAATTGCCAAGCCGAACAGCCCACTCACATGATCGGTCATCCAGATCAGCGTGGCGAAGATCAGCACATGGATGAAGCCCTTGGCATATTCGCCGTTATACATGGCGCCGACTCCTGGGATGAAGCCCAGAACTGCGGCTATCCTTGGACTGCTACAGGATTGCGGTTGAACACCCGAGGACTCGATACCAGGGCCAGGCGGCATGGTGCTGCTCAAATGAGAGGCCAAACACTCCTCGCAGTAAATAACGCCACGGACGTCTCGTGTACAGGCGTTGCACAGTGGTTTACCACAAGTGCGGCAAAATGCTGTTGCGGGAACGTCGGCATGATTGGCGCAGTTCATGCGGTTCTCCTGTTCAGCCGGGCCATATTGATCACTTGAATCATCAATTGCTCACTGCTAGCCGGACGCACTGCCAGGACGGGCTGGCTCACTTCACGGCTGTTCTGGTTGCGGCGATCCCGGTCTTGCCGGTAGTCACTCTTTGGTTGATTTTTTTGCGTGGGCTGCTCCTGCTTGTTCTGCGGAGTCGCGACGCGGCGCAGATCGCGCACCCGCGATTCGATCTCGTACACCAACCGGATGTTCTCGTAATAGCGCACCACACGCGCCTGGGTGGAGTAGTAGGTTCTGGTAATCCCCCTCGCGCTCATGTCAACGTGCCGCAAATCAGCGACATGAAAGCCGGCGATATTGAGCAACATGGTAATGGAGAAGAACGCCATCCCAAATGACATGGCGAACCGGGGTGTAACCACCGGGGCGAACACCGGAGATAACCGGCCTTTCAGCCTTTCAAACCAGCCCTCGCCCTTGGGAACCACTGCCGCGTTTTCAGAGGGAAGAGCCCCGATAGTCCGCGCCAGAATGTTGTGCACCAGCTGGCGGGGCGGCTCGGCTTCGTCCAGTCCCTTCAACCAATGCATCCCCGCAATGGCCTCTTTGGCCATCGTTCGGCATGCTGGGCAGGACTGCTGGTGCGCCTCGACGGCTACCAACGTCGAGCCGTGCAACGTACCATCGATGACCTCGGCCAACAGAGCTTCGACCTCGACGCATTGCATTCCGGGTTTGATCTCGCCTGCCATCAACTTACCTGCCTGTAAGTACGTTGGAGGAGCCGTGCAAGTTCCGTTCGTCCCCGATTTATGCGACTCTTCACGGTTCCCTCAGGCACATTGAGCACTTTGGCAATATCCCTGTAGTCCATATCCTGCAAATCCCTGAGGATGACCGCCTCCCGCAGCTCCGGAGACAGTTTGCCCAGGGCTTCGTGGACCAATTTTTGTGCCTGCTGGCTCTGAACTCGCGCCTCGGGCCCGGCGGCCGGATCTTCCAGCTTCTCCACCAGGGTCAAACCATCTTCTTGCCCCCCGGGGGCTGCGTCCAGAGAGTCAGTAACCCGGTCGTACTTTCCCTTACGGAAATGGTCAACCAGCAGATTGCGCGTTACCGTGGTTACCCAGGTCATGAACGAAGCCCGCGAGGTGTCGTACGTGCTAAGTGTGCGATACATCTTGATAAACACTTCTTGAGTGAGGTCAGCCGCATCCTCGGGAGAACCCACAAAGCGGTAGCAGATGTTATATATCCGACGGTTATACTGCTGAACGATTTCCTGCCACGCCGCAGCATCGCCTCCAACACAGCGACGGACAAGAGCATTGACCGCCTGGATGTCGTCCAATCAGCGCTCCCAAACGAGGTAACTCCTGGCTCAATTCGCACTCCCTGCATGAAACTTATACGAAGTCGTGAGTCAGAAGTTCGATTAGGTGGGACGGGTTCGGCAGTTCGATCCAGACTCTGGTCCGCCCCGATGCGCCTGCATTGTAGCAGGACCGCAGCGAACTCTGTGATATCCACCGGCCCTTAGTATCTCCGCAGAACCGTGCAATCTACCGGGTTTGGTCCTGCTGCGTGGCAGGCTATCTTACGACTCTGCCTTGATTGGTTTCGAGGTTGGTGGCGCTACAGCTTTGCATTGCGAGATCGGTGGAGAAGTTCGACAGAGGGTGGATACAGGTTATCGCGGAAAGAGGAACTGCTCGATTTTCTGCTGGACCTATCTAGCGGAAATTGGCCCTGCATCAGCTCTGGCTGTGCTTCTAGTTTGCTCCAGTTTCATGATTTCTTGGCACTCATCTGTATTGAGTGCCAATTCTTGACATCGGCTAGTTCGCGTTTATAGAATAGTCTTGGTGTACTGCATCTCAGCCTCATGTAAATCATTGCAAAACAACGAGTTACGCTTCATTAAATAATCATGGATGTACCGGAAGGCATCGGAAGAAGGGAACGGGAGATCCTGACGGCTATTGTGGAGACCTACATCTCCACTGGAGATCCGGTGGGCTCGCGGACTCTGACGCGCCTTAATCCAGAGAACCTCAGCGCAGCTTCCATCCGCAATGTGATGGCTGATCTGGCCGATGCCGGATTTCTGGAGCAGCCGCATACTTCGTCCGGGCGCGTACCGACCACCAAGGCCTATCGCTATTACGTGAAGCAACTTACGGGAGAAGCCCGTCTGTCACCTGCTGATGAGAGCCTGATCCATTGCAACCTCCAAGGGCTGCAGGATGTGCAGGAATTCATGGAGCGTACTTCACACGTGCTTTCGCTGATTTCGCACGGTATAGGAGTTACCGTTACGCCAGCTCCTGGACAGCCCAATGCCCTGGAACATGTGTACTTCCGACGCTTGGGCGACAGGAAGGTTTTGGCTGTGGTGGTTACCCGGAATGGGCTGGTGCGTGACCGCGTGCTCAGGTTGAACGACGACCTGCAGGTAGCTGATTTGGAAGCCGCGGCAGCATACATTAACCAGAGCTTCCGCGGCTGGGAAATGGAGGCGTTGCGCAACGAGATTGCGAAACGCATTCAGCAGGAGCGCAGCGAGTACGATCGCCTGATGCGCTCGGTGGAGCAGCTCTGTTCCCAAGGGGCTCTTGTCACCGAGGGTGCTACCCAGGCAGTTTATGTTGAGGGTGCATCTAACCTGGTGGTCACCCAGGACAGGGAGCGCCTGCGTCAGTTGCTGGCCACCCTAGAAGAGAAGCAACGGGTGGTTGAGTTGCTTTCGGCTTATCTTGACGTCCGCCAGGAGGCGGTGCGTGTAGTTGTGGGTCTTGAAGACGCCATGCCGCATCTAAATAATTTCGTGCTCATTGGAACGCCGGCGCGCGTGGGCGACGAAGTAATGGGATCGCTGGCTGTGATTGGCCCGACCCGAATGGATTACGAGCACACTATTACCGCAGTGTCGTACATCGCGCGCCTGTTTGATCAACTCTGCAACGAGTCAACGTAGAAACCGGTCTGTCGGGCACGCCGTTTTCTTTTGTATGCGGAGTGGCAAGAAGTAATTTATGCAAGTAAAGAAGCAAAATGGAGGCTCCAGCAAGGCCGAGCTGGAGTTGGACCACGAACTGCCGCCGGCCGAAAACGGCGACGAGCCTGCCCCGCAGGGAAGCTTTGGTACCGGCGCCCCGGAAGACGGGGGCAGTGCCACTACTGGAGAAGACGTCCAGCCGGAGTCCGAGCTTGAGAGGATTCGCGCCGAACGCGCAGCTTATCTCGATCTGGCGGCCCGCCTGCAGGCCGAGTTCGACAACTTTCGCAAGCGCAGCATTAAGGCGCAGCAGGAATACAAAGAATACGCTCTCGCCGATGCCCTCACGTCGCTGCTGCCGATTCTCGACAGCCTTGACAACGCGCTGAAGACTAAAGCCGCATCACTGGAGGACTTTCATGCCGGGATCGAGCTCATCGACAAGCAGTTTCATGACCTGCTAGCTAAACTCGGCGTGCAGCCCGTCCCTACGGAAGGGGAACCGTTCAACCCTAATCTTCACCAGGCCATTCAGGTGGTTGAGACGGACAAAGCCGAGGACAATCATGTACTCGATGAATTGCAGCGGGGCTACAAATTGAAGGACCGGCTGCTGCGTCCGGCGATGG
>CAZDYZ010000975.1:0-4158 GCA_964509525.1 uncultured Acidobacteriaceae bacterium | reverse complement strand
GAGCGCCGCGATGCCATGCTCGAGGCCCTGCATAACTACTTCCCGCCCGATGTGTCCTGGACTCATCCCAAAGGCGGTCTGTTTCTATGGGTGACGCTGCCGACTGGAATCAACACGATGAAGCTGCTGGATACCGCTTTGCGCCAAGACGTAGCCTTTGTACCTGGCGATCCTTTTTACCCTGGCGGTGATACCGGCTCGCACATGCGGCTGAATTTTTCAAATGCGACACCGGAGCAGATCCGGGAGGGCATTCGCCGCTTGTCCATCGCCGTGGCGCACGAACTCGAACACAGCGCCACAGAAGTTACAGTGTGAAGAAGCAAGGTTAATTCGGTTGCGAAACCCCAGGGGGCTGGCGGAGAGACAACCGGAAGTCTTGACGCCTACGGCATCGGATCACGAGAAGGCGCCAAAATCGGAGGCGCTTCAACCCAACCTCTGTTCGAGATGGCAAATCAGAAAGGTCGGTTATAGCTGTAAGCAGGTGTAACAAGCATGCCACGCCTGAAAGGGAGACAGTTCCATTCCACCTTCATCGGGTTTAAGCTGATGGCTATTGCTTAGGGAAGGCGATTGTTAAAACCATGACAAGAGTCTGGCGATATGGTCATTGCGACTGAATTGAAAGCTGGAATGGCGGTTCGCATCGAAGGACAGGTTTATAAGGTGCTCGAGGTGGAATCGAAGGCGGGGGCTGCCAAGCTGGGCGGCGTGGTTAAGGCCAAGCTCAGCAATGTCATCAGCGGCCGCATGTGGGAGCCGCATTTCCGTCCGCAAGAAAGATTGGAGGACTTGGAACTGGAGCGTCGCAACCTGGAGTTCCTGTTTAGCGACGAAGACAACTGCACCTTCATGGATCCGCAGAGCTACGAGCAAATCGAAGTGCCGCTGGCCCTGGTTGGTCGGGCGGAAAAGTTTCTCCAGCCGGGAATGCAACTACCGGTAGAATTTTTCGAAACCAGACCGATCAGTATCGTCTTCTCTGATGTGCTGGAGGTGCGAGTGGCCGATACCGCGCCGGCCGCGCACTCGCAGCAGGACAGCGCGTGGAAGGAGGCGACCCTCGAGAACGGCGTGGTGATTCGTGTGCCTTTGTTCATCGGCCCAGGGGATGTGGTGCGTGTTGATGTCAGAACCTTGCGCTATCTCGAAAGGGCCAAGTCGGACCGCAAGCACAGCGCCTAAGACCCTGTCATGACGGCGGATGAACAAGGCCGGCCAATACCTTTTTCTTGTTGATCGGGCGCTATCACCTCCGGTTGTGCCATTGGTCACTGCACCAAACCACCGCCAGGGCGATACTGTATCTGACAGAATAAGTGTTGTCGTCTCCACGCTGCGGCCACAGTCCCTACCGGGGAGCCAGGAGGCAGCTAATGTTCGCCATCAGGCTTGTACAGCTTGTCGAAACGCACGCCGATAAACTTTCGGAAGCCCTAATGCATAAGCTCGAGAACCTTGAGGAGTGCAGAGAACTTCTTAGTAAGGTGCCCGCTCACGAACTCAAGCACCGAACCTACGAAATCTACAGGAACCTCAGCGACTGGTTGCTCAGCAAGACACTATGGGAAGTGGAAGAGCGATATGTGGGTCTAGGGGCGCGGCGCGCCCGCCAAGGGGTGCCGTTCAGCCAGATTATGTTCGCCATCCAGACCACAAAACAGGTGCTTTGGGATTACTTGTTACAGGAGGGTCTGCTCGAACCGGAAGACCTGATTGGTGAAATGGAACTAGTGCGTTCCCTTGGGTTGTTTTTTGACCGTGCTCTCTACTATGCCGCAATCGGCTACGAACAAACCCCGAAGGGCAAGCCAAGCCACACGTCATTACCACATGAGGTGATCAGTCAATAGGCGTCTCTTGGTATCAGCCCAGATGAGGGAGAACTGTATCGCCAGCTCTGCCCTGCATCCACTACTGAAGAAATTGGTAGTTTACTGCGCTCCGATTTGGCATTATCTTTTTCCGGATGAGTCCCGTACTCGCTGGCAGCCTGAGGCAAGCCCCCCGCCGCGTCCTGAAAAGCATGGCCATAAGCAGCTCCGAAGTTGCTTCCCTGGTGCGACAACTGCGGCCCCGCTTTCTGGACGGACTGACTCAGCCTGAGCTGCAATCTGTCCTGGCCGCCGGGACCCTGAGGCGATTTCAGGTGAACTCGGTCATCTACAACCAGGACCACCCCGCGGAATCCTTCTTTCTGCTGCTCAAGGGAGGTGCCCGGACTTTCTACATCACGCCGGATGGCGCCAAAGTGCTTCTCACCTGGGTCCTGCCAGGAGAGATTCTGGGCGGGGCCGCCACTGTGGAGCGGAATGTTCGGTATCTCGTCAGCAGCGAGACGATCCGCAACAGCTGTCTGTTGCTGTGGGACCGCCTGACAATCCGAGGGCTTTGCAGGAAGCATCCCCGGTTGCTGGAAAATATGTTGTACATTGCATGGGACTACCTCAACACCGCTCTGGCCACCCACTTGTCCCTGACCTGCCACACTGCACAGCAGCGCCTTTCACAGGTACTGGGCAATCTTGCCAGCGGCATTGGGCGCGAAGTTTCAGGAGGCGTAGAGGTCCACGTCAGCAACGAGGATCTCGCCAACGCGGCCAATGTCACATCGTTCACTGCAAGCCGCTTGCTGAGCGAATGGCAACGCAAGGGACTGCTCACGAAAAGTCGCGGCAAGGTCGTGCTGCGCGATGCGGGACGCTTGTTGTTGCACGAAGTCTGAGCAATCTCACTACGCTTTACTCCCGGGATTCCGTTGGTTATTGCTTTTGGGCAACCTCTAGCTTGTCCTGGCACAACGACAGAGGCTAGCTGACACGGCATGCTTAGATCAGTGAAGCAGGTCAGCAGGGGCAGTCAGTAATTTCGACTGCGGTCATTGACTTAAGTTCCCTGCTGATTGGAAGAGCAATGTGATACGCAAGCCAAGACTGGGGCCGCCTGCGCTGGGCGGCCCTGTTCTTGTGTCAAAGTCGACCTGGCAATCGTGATTTTTTTTGCCGCGATAAGCACCGAATTCTCCCGGCTGCGGTGCAAACACCAAGATTGCCTTGGACCACGAGCAAGTTCTGCTTGGGCGTAACAATTCCTCTAACCTCAATTCGGCATCGCCAGTCACTGGTGTGTCTTGAACTGAGACCAGGCGGAGGCTATTTGGCAGTTGGCATCGATTCGAATTCTTATCGTTGATGATTTCCAGCCCTGGCGCCATTTTGTGGCGTCGATGCTACGGGACCACCCGGAATTCCAGGTCATTGGTGAAGCGTGGGATGGATTGGAAGCAGTTCGGATGAGTCAGGAACTGCGCCCTGACCTGATCCTGCTTGATGTCGGTCTACCTAAGCTCAATGGCATCGAAGCCGCGCGCCGGATCTCGGCCGTCGTTCCGAGTACCACAATTCTGTTTGTCAGCGCGAATCAGTCTCATGGTGTGGTGCAGGAAGCCATGCGCGCCGGTGGGTGTACACGAGGTTATTTGCTGAAGTCAGATGCCGTCCGTGACCTGTTGCCCGCAGTGAAAGCTGTGATGCAAGACCGGCAGTTCATAGCGACACGCGTCTGGCCTTCCAGCTGAGCGGTTTTCTGGATCGGTAGCTTGTCCGCACGCCTGAGGCTTTGTAACGAACGCGGGACGAGACTCAAGCTGTCCCCGTAAGAAAGGAAGGTTCCTTTGTCGGGTGTACCTGTGATTCTTTGCGTGGATGAAGATCCAACCGGCCTGACAGCACGCCGTCTCCTCCTGACCCTTGCCGGTTATGTTGTCCTGACTGCCACTACCGCCACCATCGCCCTGAAACGGTTCGCCCATAATCATGTGGACCTCGTCATCACAGACCCTTTGCTGCCCGATCTTAGCGCGGCACAACTGGTTTCTGAGATGAAGCGGCTTAAGCCGCAGGTTCCCGTCGTTCTGCTGACCGGGTTGGTGGAGCCACCCGCAGGTTTTGAGCAGGCGGACCGGCTTCTCAGCAAGGGAATGACGCCGCCGGAGTTCCTGGCCGAGATTGGCAAGCTGCTCCCTAGTCCGCCGTCAGCCAAGACAGGTTAATCCGAGGTTGCCGTACAGACCGCCTAGAACGTAAACAGCATCTGCAAATCAATGCGCCGATTGGCTGAGCCTGACGAGAATGGCGGGCCAGCCAGCGCATTCGG
>CAZDYZ010000974.1:0-4988 GCA_964509525.1 uncultured Acidobacteriaceae bacterium | reverse complement strand
TGGAGCGATCCTATGACATCACGCTCGAAGCATTAGGGGATGCGCTCGATTTGAAGGATGCGGAGACGGAAGGCCACTCCAGACGGGTTACAGCATTCACCATCGCCATAGCGCGCGCCATGGGGCTGCCGAAGGACCGGGTTCGCGTCATTGCGCGTGGCGCATTCCTTCACGATGTAGGCAAGATGGCGATTCCCGACGCGATTCTGCGAAAACCTGGACGCCTCAGCCCAGAGGAACAGGAGATCATGCAGCAACATGCCCTACTCGGGTACCAGATGCTACGCAAGATTCCGTTCTTGCACGAGGCTGCCGACATTGTGTATTCGCACCAAGAGCGCTTTGATGGCAGCGGTTATCCCCGGGGTTTGAAGGGCGATCAAATTCCTCTTGGGGCGCGGATATTCGCTATTGCCGATACCTTTGATGCCATGACTTCTGATCGCCCTTATCGCGCGGCGCAGTCCATTCCGTCGGGCAGGCGCGAGATTCAACGACAGTCAGCCAAGCAGTTTGACCCGGAGATCGTAAAGGTCTTCCAGTCAATCCCGGAACGAATTTGGCAGGAACTGCGCAGCGAGATCGAAGCCCAGTCGGGCACCAAGCGGTACGGCGTCGGCAGGACAGCCCGCACCATCAGCTGACACCCGGTAGCCCGGTAGCTGAAGGGACTACACGCCAAGGAGGCACTGGATGAGCACGGTCCTATCGGACGCAGATATCCAACTGGCATTGCAGAACCTTCCAGGGTGGAAGAGGAACAGCAACGCGATTGAACGCGTTTTTCAGTTTGACAATTTTGTGCAAGCGATGGAATTCGTAAGCCAGATCGCCGAAGCGGCCGAAGCTGTCAACCATCATCCTGACATTCATATCAGCTACAACAAGGTTACTTTGACGCTGGTCTCGCACGATTCGGGTGGAGTCACCCAGCGCGATACTCGCATGGCAGGAAAGATTAACGAAATAGCAGCAACCTAGCAGCGAAGGACAACCGCACTGGCCCACGCGACCTGCAACCAGTGGTATGGTTTCCCGGGTTGGAATCCAGGCGACGGGTATGCGGCACAACGTGGGAGTCAGGCACCCCTGGGTCGTCGGAATACAGGTGTTAAGAAAGTGGCCACAAGAAAATACTGGATTCAGCTATCCACCTTCATTTCGAGCGCCCTCAAGCGATTCCGCTATTCGGTCAAGCGTGGCTTGTATGCGAAGGAGTTCGTCTTGCGCACTCTCATTCCACTGCAGCCATCGATCGGGAGTCCCCTTGAAGTACGCTAACCACTGCCGCAACCTGATTCTTCCTCGCTCGCTCAACAAATAGGCTCCGACGCTGCCCAATCCGAGCATGGTAAGTGGCACATACCATCTGCGCATCGGTTGCTCCTAGGGTGGCGCGCCTGTTGGCACCTGATAGCAAAGTACCCCCTCAGATTTGTTTTCTCAAGAGTTGAAGCCTACCAAATTGATATCGAAGTTGATTCTGGGAAATCAGTGCCGCAATGGGAATGGCCTGTCTGATCAAGGCGATTCGCCGAATGGGGGCCTTTCAGGGATTTGCCAGTTGGCTAAGAACCCGAACGAGGGCTATCATTCGCCACAGAACTCCGTGAGCCGGAAGTATGAGACATCTCAGGCGTGGCTTACAGTTCGCGGACTGTTACGTCTAGACACCAGCATGCAAAAGTTAAGTCGATTGTTCGTCATACTCCCATTCGTTGGCTTGCTCATGGTTGCAGCTTTGCTCCCGGCGCAGGATCGTACTGTTGCTCCCCAGCCGAATACCGTCTGGATCGGCGCGGACGGCAAGTTCGAGTCCGAACCTGATACCGCGTTGGTACAGTTCAACATCTCCGCGCAGGAAGAGAAGCTGCAAGATGCCAATGAGCGGGCGACCCGCGCCGCGGAACAGGTACGTGAGCTTCTGCGCTCTAACGGAATCGACCCCAAAGATGCCCAAGTCGGCCGATTCGCCGTGCAGCCAGTGTATGACTACAAGAACCCGAAGCGTAAGCTGCTGGGATACCGTGTGGATGCCGATATCAGCGTTAAGCTCAGGGACTTCTCCAAAGTGGGGCCCATTACGCAAGGTCTAACTAACATGGACGTTACAAGCAATCAATCGATCACCTATGAGCTTGCCGACATCGATGCTGCCAAGATCAAGGCAGTCGAGGATGCATTGCGTCGTGCTCATGACGAGGCCAATGCGGTCGCCCGCTCCAGCGGTCGCACCTTGGGCGAACTTTCCTACGCTGGGGTAGATACTTTTGAGCCCACGCCAATACGGCCTATGGTGATGGCGAAGCAGGCTTCGATCGGGGAGGTCGCCGGCGCTCCCGCACCTCCGACGGCTGAGTTCGGAGCGCAAAGGATAACCATAACTGCGCACGTGAACGCACTGTACATGCTCAAATAGACAGGGGCGCGACTTTGATCTGGCTTCAGCGTTAAAGAGTACAAGGCAGCCCTCTGCTAGTGGGAGGCAAGGTGAAGGTCAACATTGTTCGGCTTGGGGTAGGGGTAGCAATTTTTTCGGTTACACTCCTCGCTCAGGATGAGCCGCAGTTGACGCTTCGCGCTTCGCCGAAGCCGCAGACCAACGCTGGGGTTGGCACGCCGGCGGTCACCCCTGATCAGAAGCAGCCGCAACTCACCTCAACCAACACCCAACCTCCTCACGAAAATGGTGCTGATTCTGCGGAATTTATCACCGTACCTGCAGGGACACGGATTCCCCTTATTCTGAAGCAGGGCATTACCACCAAGAACGCGCGTGTAGGGGATCCGGTTTATGCACAGACGTCGTTTCCCATCGCGTTCCACGACCGGATCGCGATTCCCCCTGGCACGTTCGTCCAGGGAGAAATCCGGCGGGTGCAACGCCCGGGCAAGGTGAAAGGCCGTGCAGAATTGCAGATGAGCTTCACTTCCATGATCTTTCCCAACGGTTACACTCTGCTCCTACCCGGCGCGGTGCAGGGCACACCAGGGAATCGGGAAACGGCGGGGGTTAAGGACAAGGAAGGGACCATTGAGGGCGAAGGCGGCCAGGGCAAGGATGCCGGAACGATCGTGGGCACGGCCATACCCGGAGCTGGCATAGGGGCCATCGCCGGAGGTTCCAAAGGGGCTGCAGTCGGCGCAGCCAGCGGCGGCGCACTCGGTCTGGCGACGGTTCTGCTGACTCGCGGCCCGGAGATTCAATTGGGCGTCGGCGATTCAATCGAGATGGTGCTGGAGCGCAGCGTAACCATCGAACCGGCAAGAGTTAATCGCGCACCTCAGTAGATTAAGTACTTCGTCCTGATCTGCATGAACTGATCCAGGCTGTCGCGCCAATCGTCAGCGATGCGCCGCGGATCCTCTCCCGCCTGAAGAACTGTAAGCACCCCCTTGTTGACCAGCAACTGGTTCATGCGATCCATATCGAACCCCAGAGGCGACAGCTTGTGCAGTGCCGCTGCCAGTTCGATCCCCAACTCTGGAGCATCCAGGGTCTCGCGGTCGGTGACAATGATGTGGATACCGCTGCATGGTTGGCGGGCATACATGCCGCTGGCGGGTGTGAAGTTTGTGGGTACAAAGCGTGCTCCGGCAATGTTGCGTGCATTCAGGTAGCTGGCAAGCTCTTTGGCGTCGATCCACGGCGCTCCGACCAATTCGAACGGGGTATCCGTTCCGCGGCCAACCGACAGATTCGTGCCTTCGATCAGAGCTACTCCGGGATAAAGCACCGCCTCCTCGAGGTTACGAAGGTTGGGCGATGGGCTCACCCAAACTTGTCCCGTGGAGTCGAACCAGTCGCCCCGCATCCAGCCCTTCATCGGAATCACGATCAGATTGGCGTTGATGTGGCGTTCCGCGTTATACAGTTTGGCGAGCTCACCAATCGTCATTCCGTGGCGCACCGGAACCGGGTAGTAGTTGACAAAGCTCTCCTGCCCGACGTCAGACAACGGTCCCTGAACGTATGCGCCGTTGATCGGATTGGGGCGGTCGAGAACCACGATTGGCTTGCCCAGCTTGGCCGCTGCTTCCAGGAAATATCCCAGTGTGGTCGCATAGGTGTAAAAGCGCACACCCGCATCCTGGATGTCGAAGACCACCACATCAAGCCTGCGCAAAACATCGAGCGGGGGCCGTCGCTTGGCATCGGTGTCGCCATAAACGCTGTATATGGGTACGCCCGTCACTCCATCTATAAAGTTGGAAATGTCTGTAGTGTCGGCTGCACCCGTAATCCCATGTTCGGGACTAAAGATCGCTGTCAGTTGCAGGTCCTGCGCACGCGCAAGAACATCGATAGTACGTCGCCCGTGGGAGTCGACTCCGGTATTGTTGGTTACCAGTCCGAGGCGAGGTCTGGCTGCGCCAGGGATCTTCAGCGCATCGAAATCACGCTGCTCCAGGACATCGATGCCATTCATCACCTGTCCATTCCGTACAACGATCCGTCGGCTGGCAACCGCAGCCTCGTTGTATCCCGTGATTCGCGACACACGCATTTTTTGCTCTTCGCTGGGGGTAAGTTGGAGTGCTGCGGCTGCCGCCGTGGCCACCTCCGTGCGTAAGGCAATCACGTTTCCATACTTCACCAGCACTGCATTGGTCAGCAGAATGATGTAGGTGTTCGTCGTGGGATCGATCCAGAGCGAAGTGCCGGTAAATCCGGTATGCCCAAACGACCCCACCGGCAGCAGGTCACCACGATTGGAAGAGAACGGAGAATCGATGTCCCAACCCAATCCGCGCACGTTGGTCATATTCGGCGGCTGCTGCGGCGTGGTCATTTTCTCGACAATCCCCGCCGACAATACGCCTCCACCGCCGTTGAGCATGGCCTGGGCGAACTTCGCCACATCGTCAGCGGTGGAAAACAGCCCAGCGTGACCGGCGACGCCGCCCATCGCTCGCGCCGTGGGATCGTGCACCACGCCGCGCAGCATGGTACCTGTACGCTCATCGCGCTCGGTGGGAGCGATGCG
>CAZDYZ010000973.1:0-2336 GCA_964509525.1 uncultured Acidobacteriaceae bacterium | reverse complement strand
TGGAGGCAAGGACTTTTGACCACGCTCATCTCTGAGGGGCCCAGAATCACCTCTTCACACGCTGCTATCCGTCGCTCCGCTGGGGCGAACCGCCGGTACCCGCAGTGGCGGGCTAATAAGGGATCATGCGCTTGATCTTTGGAACGTCGGCCTTGTCAAGCATCACGTCGGTATCCAGTTGGCGCTTGCGTTTGGTGCCCTTGGAAGTCAGGATGTGGCGTTTGTAAGCGTGACCGCGCTTGATCTTGCCCGTCCCCGTCTTCTTGAAGCGCTTGGCCGCCCCGCTATGAGTTTTCAGCTTAGGCATATCGTCCTTCTATTACACCATAAACGCACGAACCCGGCCAGAGGAGATACTTCTACCGTTTTCGACTTCACGTCCAAAAGGGGCAGGATTGGGGGAACAACAAAATCCCCGGCACTGATTTCTACTTGCAGGAAGATATGCGCGGTTTTTCCTCCAGATACTGGCGCAGCTAAAAACCAGGCTCAGCTTTGAAGGGGCAACTTTTCAGATGCCGTAGACTCTGGAGCTCCGGCCATTACGGCTGTTGCTGAGGTGGCGGCGGTTGGGGCGGTCGCGGAGCCGGACTCTTGTCCGCCTTCGGAGATTGAGGCTTGACCGAGGTCTGTGTTTTCGGTGGCGCCAGGATCAGGTGTAGGGTGTTGCCTTCCTGGCGGGGACGGAATTCCACAACCCCTTTATCGCCAAGGTCCGTGATCAAACGTTCCAGAATCACGCGTCCCAAGTTTTGCCGCGACATCTCTCGTCCGCGGAAGAAGATCGTCGCCTTGACCTTGTCGCCCTCAGCGAGGAATCGCAGCACGTGATTCTTCTTGGTTTCGTAATCGTGATCGTCCACGTTAATACGAAACTTGACTTCCTTGACTGTGATCTGGTGCTGGTGTTTCTTGGCTTCGCGTTCCCGCTTTTCCTGCTGGTACAGGTACTTCCCATAGTCCATGATGCGGCAAACAGGAGGTTGGGCGGTGGGAGAGACTTCTACTAGGTCGAGCGTTTTCTCACGGGCAATTTTCAGCGCCTCGAAGGGAGGCATGATACCAAGCTGGTTACCTTCGTCATCGATCACGCGAACTTCGCGGACTCGAATGCGCTCGTTGGTACGGATGAAACGCTTGTCGATGCCGTCCTCCGGTACAGCTATGCTGAATCAAGAGTATAGCATGGGGTAGATGAGCTAAGACCGGAACCGATCAGGTGGCTGCAAGCGCGGCTCCAACCAGGGCATCGCCTTCAACAGCGTCAACCTTGCTGCGCGACCACTGGTTAGACTTATGCTGGCCCCGAAGACGCAGCTTCAGATAGTTGTCGGTGAGCGCTTCCGTGAACGTCCCATCGTAATCGGTGAGCGTAATAGCTTCCACCTCGCGGCCGACGAATGATTGCATAAACCCTTGGTTTTTCTTCGCAGCCATTTCGCGAAGTATCCGGTTGCGATCGCGCGCGATCTGCATCGGAACCTGGTCCGGTCTTTCCGCCGAGAGGGTTCCAGGTCGCGAGGAGTAGGTAAACACGTGTAAATAGGTGAAGGGCAGTTCCTGGATCAGTGTGTGGGTTTTCTCAAAGTCGTCCTCCGTTTCACCCGGGAAACCGACCATCACGTCGGCGCCAATCGCAGCATCCGGCATGGCGCGACGAATGCGTCCGATGCGATCGGCGTAATGCCACGGACGATACCTGCGGTGCATCCGACGCAATATGTGGTCGCTACCCGATTGCATTGGCACGTGAGCATGCTTGGCAATGCGTCGCGACGATGCCATCAACTCGATCATCTCATTTGTCCAGTCCATCGGTTCGACGGAGCTGATGCGAACCTTTTCGATCGCTGTTCGCTCGAGGATCGTGCGCAGCAAGGTCACCAGGTTCGCTCGCGGCGAAAGCTCGCGTCCCCAGGTACCAAGGTTGATCCCGGAGAGCACGATCTCGCGATAGCCGTTGGCGACCAGCGTGTCCACTTCCCTGAGCACCTGCTCCAGTGGGAGTGATCGGCTCTTGCCACGCACGTAAGGAATAATGCAAAAGGAGCAACGATTGTTGCAGCCGTCTTGCACTTTGAGATTAGGACGCGTTTTTAGAAAAGGATCCGATTCGAAGACCGGCGCGGCCGTCAATTCAGTGTGAGCGAAGATGTCGCCGACAATCATCGTCGCATTGCCGTTGCCGATTTCCGCCAGTGGCACCAGTTTTCCGCGGGACACCAGCGGCGCAGCGTACTCGGCGAGTTGATGCTTGTGAGAGTTCCCAACGACTAGGCTGACGCCCGGCAGCGCAGACAATTCCTGGGGAGCGCGCTGGGCGTAGCAGCCGGTGA
>CAZDYZ010000972.1:0-5773 GCA_964509525.1 uncultured Acidobacteriaceae bacterium | reverse complement strand
AACCAGCGCTGTCTTCCCTGCGCTATACTTTGCTGTTTGCCTATCGTTTGTTGGTTCAACCAAGAAGGAGTCTTCTTATGGCAACTGCAGCCGTTTCCTCTGCCATCTCTTACGCCCGCGAAAATCAGAAGCGCTTCCTTGACGAGCTGAAAGACCTGCTGCGCATTCCCAGCGTCAGCACTGCCGAAGAGCACAAAGACGATGTTCGCAAGGCAGCCGAAGTAGTGGCTACTGACCTGAAGCGCATCGGTTTTGAGCATGTCGAGATTATCCCGACCAAGGGGCATCCACTGGTGTATGCCGACTGGTTGCACACCCCCGGCAAACCGACCGCCCTCTGTTATGCGCACTATGATGTTCAGCCTGCCGAGCCGCTCGACGAGTGGCACACGCCACCCTTCGAGCCTGCCGAGCGTAATCAGAACATCTACGCCCGCGGCGCTGTGGATGACAAAGGCCAGCTTTGGATGCAGCTCAAGGCGTTCGAGTCGCTGTTCAAGGCGAGCAATGGCCACTTGCCCATCAATGTCCGCGTGCTCATCGAAGGAGAAGAAGAAGTTGGCGGCGAGAGTATCGAGGACTACGTCAAGAAAAATGCCTTCTCGGGAAAACTCAAAGCCGATTTTGCTTTGGTCACCGATACCGAGCTGTTTGCCCCCGACATGCCCACGTTGTGCGTTGGCCTGCGCGGGTTGGTTTACACCGAGATTACGGCGCAGGGCGCGAAGACCGATCTTCACTCCGGGGTGTACGGTGGCGCCGCGCCCAATCCGCTATTTGCTCTGGTAGAAATCATAAGCAAGTTGAAGGATGCTGACGGCAAGATTCTTATCCCTGGCTTCTATGACGACGTGCTGAAGCCTACGGAGGACGAGCTGAAAGCCTGGGCGAGCCTGCCCTTCGATGAAGAGGAGTATCGCAAGGCCGAAGTCGGCTCTACCGTGCTGACCGGTGAACCCGGTTACTCGGTACTCTATCGGACCTGGGCCCGTCCCACACTAGAGGTCCACGGCATGCCCGGCGGATTCACTGCTCCCGGCGCTAAGACTGTGATTCCCCAGCGCGCGTCGGCGAAAATCTCCATGCGCCTTGTGCCCAACCAGGATCCGGACGACATCCTGAAGAAGTACAGCGAATACGTGAATAAGCTCGTCCCCAGGGGCATTCAGATTAGCGTGAAGCTGCATAGCAAAGGTCCGGCTTGCGTAGTAAACACCGACAACAAGTTTGCGCGTGCCTCGGTCCAAGCCATGCATGAGGTCTTCGGGAAAAATACCGTCTACATCCGTTCCGGCGGCTCGATTCCCATCGTCACGCAGTTCGACAAGGACCTCAAGATTCCTAGCATCATGATGGGCATGGGTCTGCCCGATGACAACCTGCACGCACCGAATGAGAAGTTCCACATTCCAAACTTCTATCGTGGGATCGAGTCGATCATTCGGTTCTTCCAGATCTTGGGAGAGGAGAAATAGAAAATCATTGGTCGCCCATCCCGTGCCCGCAAAATGGAGAACCGCCACGGCGCAGGCAGTGCGCGGTCATTAAGGAAGGCCAACACACAGCGTTGAGGGTGGATACGAGATTGTCACGATCGTGGCTTCCGGTTCCGTTACGCCCTCTGAAAGCGATGTAATGCGAGATCAATAGTAGGCAGACTTTACTGGAAGATGTTCCAGGCGAGTTAACCTACGCAGTTCTTGGTTTGCACTCTTAGAAACAGGTAGCAGCACGCTTACGAGTCAGAGCCGCGTAGTCCAGCTACAAATGTATTCACAGCGCACCCTGCGGTGTCCGAGATCGGTAGGCTGAACTGAATCGGGAGTGACATTTACGATACCCCCAACTGTTTATCCTTGAGCCAGATCCCAATAGTCTTTAAACTTATAGTTGCTCTTGCGGTCTTCTCGTCGACGTCTTTCCTCACCTCTCAGTTTTCCCTTTGCCGTGCATCGGCGGGCCAACATAATGGGGTTTCCCGATGCCAGCCACAACCTATAGGGTTTAAAGGCTTGACCACCTCCCGTTTCGACAGTAAAGTTGACGATGGTGGGGGAGGCATCCTTAATTTGTCCGGCGCGGACTGGCTTTGCCCACCGAGATACGGCCAGAACCCAGAGGAAGTTTTGCCCCCACCGGATGGCGTTACCCAGAGGGGAAGCTGACGCACGCAAGGAGTAGAAGTTGCTCAAACTGAAGAAGCTGCAAATTCTCGGTTTCAAGTCATTCTCTGACCGCACCGATCTTCGCTTCCAAGGCGAGGGTATCGCTGCCATTGTCGGACCGAATGGTTGCGGCAAGTCGAATATCTCCGACGCCATCTCTTGGGTGCTGGGAGAGCAATCGGCGAGGCTGCTGCGCGGTGTCAACATGCAGGACGTCATTTTTGCCGGCACGCGCGAGCGCAAGCCCATGGGCATGGCTGAGGTTTCGCTGACCCTAGTCGACCCAGAAGTGTATGGCGGCGTCATCGAACCCGAGATCGATGTTCAGGATGAGATGCCGGATGAGTGGGACGAGTCTGCGCTGCGCAACGCCAGCGCTGAAGAGGCTGAGCGCTATGCCGAAACGGTTCGTCCCGGCCAGAGCACGGAACAGGTGGAAGCAGCGCCCGAAACAGTGGCGGAACATCTGACGCCGGAGGATGCTGCTCTTCCCCGGGTTGTACTCAAGATTCGCCGCCGCAAGTTCAAGCGGACCTTCCAAGCTGGCGAGATAGTGGTTACCCGACGTCTCTTCCGCTCAGGCGAGAGCGAATACCTGCTGAACGGGAAGCTATGCCGCCTGCGCGACATCCAGGACATTTTTATGGGGACCGGGCTGGGGCCGGAATCGTACGCAATCATCGAGCAAGGGCGGATCGGACAGATTCTGAGCAGCAAGCCGACTGACCGCCGTGCGATCATCGAGGAGGCCGCGGGCATCACCAAGTTCAAGGCCCGCAAGCGGCTGGCGGAAGCGCGCCTAGAAGGCGCGAAGCAGAACCTTGCGCGCATCAATGACATCTTCGACGAAGTCACTCGCCAGATGAACTCGCTAAAGCGGCACGCATCGAAGGCGGAGCGCTACGCCAAGCTGCGCGATGAGGTGCGAGCCAAGCTACGCGTGGTACTGGCAAACAAGTTCGCGCAACTCGATACTGAATCGGCATCTCTTGAGACGCAGTTTGCTGAAGTGAGTGAGGAATTGCGCGCCCATGGCGAGACGGTGCAGCAGATGGAAGCCGAGCACGGCGAACGCACCCAGCGCGGCTATGCCATCGAGCGCGAGTCGCAGGAAAACCGCGATAAGCTGAACTCGGTGGCTTTGGAGATCGAGCGCGCGGCAGCACGCTGCCGTACCAACGTGGAGCGCTGCGCTGAGCTGGATGCTCGCTCGGCGGGCGCACAGGCGGAGATTGCCAGCACAGGAGAGCGGTCTGCACGGTTATGGCAGGAGTTGGAAACCAATCGCGCGACGCTTGAGTCGGCTAGCGCTGATGTGGCCGACGCACAGCAAGTGTTGCAGCAACGCCTACAGGAATCGGCGGCGGCGGCAGCTTCCTTGACGGAAGTCGAGCGTCAGCAGGAACAACGTCGCGATGCGATTCTGCATGCTGTCTCGACGGCTTCGGCATTGCGCAACCGCATCACACAGGCGGAAGAGCGGGTGGCCGCGCTCGATCGCGAATCACAGCGCCTCCTCGACGAGACTGCGGCAGCTCAGCAGCAACTAGAGAGTTGCGGGGGGCAGCGAGGTCAGCTCCGCCTGGAGTTTGAATCGGCCTCGCAGCAGGTGAATACCATCACGGCCCAGATTACCGAGATTCGGCGGCAACTCGAAGAGAAGCGCGCTGCCGAGACCGATGGGAAACGCCGACTGGATTCCTTGCGAGCCGAATACGCAGGTGCGACAGGCAAGAAGGGTTCACTTGAGGCAGTCATCGCCGAGCACGGTTACGCTACCGAGTCGGTACGCCGGCTATTTACCTCGGGCGCGATGAAAGACGGCCTTGCCCCGGTGGGGGTGCTGGCCGACTTTCTTGAAGTAGACGACCGCTACGAGCACGTCGTGGACGACTTCCTGCGCGAAGAATTGAATTACATCGTTGTGAAATCGTGGGATGCCGCGGACGAGGGCTTGCGGCTGCTGCGCAGTGATGTAGACGGGCGCGCGACGTTTCTCGTCCATCCAGAAGATTCCCAAGCTAAATTCTCCTTCAACTTCGACGAATCCACCCATCAGCTTGCTGGCGGCGGCAGCGTAGTTCCTCTCAAACACTGCATTCGCGTGCTGAATGGATTCGGCAAATCGCTGGAAATGATCCTGCCGAAGCTCGGCAAAGGCTACCTTGTGCCCGACCCGAGCGTGGGCCGCGATCTAGCGCTGGAAAACCCCGATGCGTTCTTCCTATCTCATTCCGGCGAGTGTTTTCACAATGTGACTGTTACAGGCGGCAAGCAGCGCAGCCAGGGGCCACTCTCTATGAAGCGCGAACTGAGGGAGGTCCTCCACTTCATGGCCAACATGGAACGCGCGATGGCTGAACAGGAGACGCGCGTCGCGGTCTTGGGACGAGAGATCAGGGAGCTTACAGACCTGTTGCAGCGGCTGGAAGACGACAAGCGCGAATCTGAACGCCAGGTAATGACGTCAGGTCACAGACTACAACAACTAGAGAGCGAGATTGCACGAGCGGGTGAGCGGCTCTCAACTTATGAGCAGGAATTGCACCGCGTCGCAGAGGAGCGTCTGGAACACCAGGCACTCATTGCCGCGCAGCGGGACGAACTGTCATTGCAGGAAAAGAAACAGGGTGCTCTTGAATCGGAGATGCATTCTGCACAAAGCAGCCTGGAGTCATTGCGCCTTCACCGCGATGAAGCCGCGCAGCTGGCCAGCGAAGCTCGTGCTACAGCAGCGACTCTGGAAGAACGGCACCGCGGCGCGGTGGTTGCGGTGGAACGGATCGAGAGGATGGTCTTCGAGGTTTCAGACCACCTGGCCAAGCTGAAATCGCAAGCCGAATCCGCTGGCGCAGAGAAACAGCAGCGCGAATCCGAGAATGTTCTCCTAGGGGAACAAGTTCTGGCATGGAATAGCGAACGCGAAAGCATCCAAACACTTGATCACCAACTGCAAGAACAGCTGCAAGCGGTCCGGGTACGCATCCTTGCTTTGGAGGAAGCGCTCAAGTCTGTGCGTGAGACGCTTGATGTAGCCCGCGACCGGCGGGGTGCTCTGTTAGCCGCACAGGCGCGCGTGCAATCGGATGGAGAGCACTTGTCCGAGACCTGCGTCCGGGAATTGGGTCAGCAACGGGATGAGCTTATGGCAGACGAATCGTTGCCACGCGTCTCGATGGAGGATCTCAGCAACGAAGAGACGGCTTTCCGCGAGATGCGCACCCGGCTCGACGACATGGGCCCGGTAAACATGATGGCGCTGGAAGAGTACCAGGAAACCGCACAACGGCACCAGTTCCTGGAGAAGCAGCGGGTTGACCTGCTGCAGTCAATCGAGAATACGCAGAACACAATCAGGGAAATTGAGACTATTTCGCGACAGAAGTTTGAAGAGGCATTCACGGTCATCAACCAGAACTTCGGACAAACATTCAGCAAGCTGTTCGGCGGCGGGCAGGCGTTCATGCGCCTTACCGACGAGGAGAACTCGGCAGAGAGCGGCATCGACGTCGTCGGCTCGCCTCCAGGTAAGAAGCTGCAAAACGTCCTACTGCTCTCGGGCGGGGAGAAAGCACTGACCGCGCTGGCGCTGCTGGTTGCCATTTTCC
>CAZDYZ010000971.1:0-2808 GCA_964509525.1 uncultured Acidobacteriaceae bacterium | reverse complement strand
CGACGTGCCGAAAGCCTGGCTGGCGAAATGGCAGAAGCGGATTTCGGGCAGCTCGGTCTTTTGCAGGAACTGGGAAGCCCACGAGCACGGGTCGTACATGGCTTTATCCTGACCCTCGGTGACCGTTCCGGTTGACGATCGTTCCCCTGCCGGTTGCCCCCTCTCGTATAGCGGGACGGTGATGTTGCTGGAACAGGTTGGCCTGGACAACATCTACGAAGGATACCTCGGAGACCTGGTGGTGCAGAATCACTCCGGCAAAGCGATCATTGCCGCCGTGGCCACGGTCGTCGTCCACTACAGCAATGGCCTGGCGGCTACTCAGGAGGACATTGAGGAGGATTTTTGGGCGCCGACGTCGGATCTGGATAGCCAAGGGTACACCAGTAAGCTCGGTGATGTTCGCCTCCAGGCGCTGACGGAAAAGCCGGTTTCCGGCCGCACCGCCGAGTCCTTCGGGGTTCTTCCCCAAGCCCCGAGCGTCGAGGTCATCGCCAGGTGGGCACAGTTCGCCGATGGGACCACCTGGGGTGACAATCAAAACCCGCAGGTCCAGGAGACTCTGATTCGGCGCCGAAGCGATGTCGACACGTTCCGAAGACTGGCCAACGTGTACGACACCCAGGGGCCGGAAGCGTTCGCCCATGAGGTCGACCAGCTGCCGCGCGGTACCTACGCCGGCTACCCGCGACTTGCTCCAAAAGCAAGGGGGAAATCCCCAGCTGGTGATCGAGAAACTACACGAGCACTTGCAGGTTGCGGACTCACGAACGGGACTCCTGTGAGGGACTGGAGACCCAAACGTCCTCCCGTCTTCTGGCCAGGGCTGGAGGGCTAGTTGGCAACGAGTCGGTCTGCCGTTCTGCATCCCAACAATGTCACGTACTAATTGTCGTGCTCGATTAATTCTTCACATTTCGAGCCGCATGCTTATAGAACTTCCCATGTCCAAGATTCATGACCATCCATGAAATGTCTTTCTCGACATGCTCCCGTACCTTGGCATCGGTCAGGCCGCACTGCTCTAGGAAATCCGAATCGGGCGTGCTGTAGGAAAGAAGGGCCAAAAGGAGATGCTCCGGGCCTACAATTGGATGCTCCAACTTGCGGGCTTCTGCTTTCGCGCGACGAAGGATTTGTGAGGCAGGAATTCCAACCGAGCGAACACCCTTAGACCATCTGTCTTCTTGCGCAGTCCGAATGACCTCATGGGAAATTCCCTCTGGGCGGCAGTAAAGCTCCCGGATGACGTCATCTCGTTTCGCGAGCAAATACAGTAGGTTCTCCTCATCGGTGATTCTGCCCCATGTGAATAGCCTGCGCACGCTCAAGGCTTGGATAAGTCGGCGCGCGTTTGCCAAGTAACGCAGTCTGAAGGGAACCGAAAACCTTAGCCATTCGTATCACGTACCAGCGATTTTCGGGTGGAGGAACCACGGTGGGAAAAACAACTCCGGCCTTTCTCCTGTACGCGCTTTTGGCCAGCGTCCCATTCACCATGGCCGACGACGGGCCAACAACTCCGCTTTCCATATCGCGACAGTTTCCGTCGCACGGAACAATCCACATGAACCTCACCGGCGGAGACTACTCGATTTGCGCAGCGGCCACCGACGAGATCCATGTCATGGCAACCGCCGAGTACCCTGCAGACCCTGGCCGGCTGCAAGCCGACATTGTGATTCGAGGCTCGCAGGCAACAATTGTCACCGGCGGCCCTCACATCAACACACACTTCACGATTGCCGTGCCCCGACGCTCCAATCTCCTAATTCGTCTGGAAGCGGGCACGATTCAGATTGAGAAGATCGAAGGCAACCTGGACGTCAACAACCATGCCGGAGATGTCTACGTTCGGCTAGCGCGTGCCAGTGATTATCGCTCTGTAGATGCGTCCGTCTACGCCGGTGACCTGAATGCTCCGGCCTTTGGTACCAGCAAGAGTGGAATGTTCCGTTCCATCCACTGGACCGGTTCGGGAGCGTACAGGCTACGGGCGCACCTCGGCGCCGGCGAGCTCAACCTGGAAGCCGCCGAATAGGCCGGCCGGGTTTATTTGTCGGCATGCAGCTGCTGTGACAGGTAAGCAGCAATTCCCATTTCCCTGATGGAGTGCAGTTGCGCCTCCAAAAAATCGGCGTGCCGTTCCTCATCCTGAATCATCTTCTCGAACAGGTCTTTCGACCCGGCGTCGCCTACGTCGCGGCAGAGGCTGGCGGCGTCGTTGTATTGCCGAACCGCACCTTCTTCGTCAGCATAGTCCGTCTCCAGCTGCTGTTGCACGGTGGTGCCGACTCGGGGTGTCAGCGGAATGTCCACCGAGGGTGTGCCCTCGAGGAAGATGATTCGCTCGATCAGTGCTTCGGCATGGTGCATTTCTTCAATCGCCCGCGTTTTGGTGCGTGCGGCCAACCGGTGAAGACCCCAGCTCTGGCAGGTCTCGGCCTGCACCATGTACTGCACAATAGCCGTCAACTCGGCGCTGAGAGCAGCGTTCAGTTGCTCAATAACCTTCTTGTCGCCGTGCATTAGGAACTCCTCTTCTTAACAAGGGTCGTCTTATTTCACACGAAACTCTGCGAGCTGGGTCACAACAGCTAGTGACAAAGTCAGTGATTTCGATTGCCCCAGAACAGGATGGGAAAGTCTATTCCCTATTCATAAACAGCAAAGAATGGCCGATCAGGTCCTATGCTACGATGGCTCCCAGCCAAGTGCATGATAGCATCCGTCGCATCTGGGAACCTGTTTGCCGGAGACTCGTCGACGGGCAATTCCGTTCTCGATCGGCGCCTCTTTCCTGTTCTG
>CAZDYZ010000970.1:0-3057 GCA_964509525.1 uncultured Acidobacteriaceae bacterium | reverse complement strand
CCCACGCCCGTGTTCGTGGGTGAGTACACGTCCCAGGTGAAATGAGAGCGCGAGGTTGCTGATGTTGCGATTAGCCGTTACGAAGGAGGGACTCGAAACTTGGACGACAGTTGTCCCACCAGAGATCTGAACGCCATAGTTCCAACCTGGATGACGCAGTCTCTCCGACGAAGCATCGTCTAGAGTCTGCGCTGGTATCAAAGTGGGTAATGCTCCGACGAGGGAGAAAAACACACCCGCCATCGTTAGCACGCGTGTCGGGTTCATGGACATACACCTGGGGTTCGGGAGGCTCGACGGGCCGTCCCTTGGATGACAGTTTACGCGTTTATGTTATTACGTTTTTGTCGGCGTACCTGAAGTGCCAGACCACGCTGAGCCCGACCGTGTGTTGCCTCGACCGACGGTACGCGTACCATGGAAGGACACTCACGGAGAGTGGATCCTCGCGCGCTGCTGTTCCAAATTCACGATATTCAACAAGTGCGGAAAGGCATAATGATGGAGGCGAATGGCGGAGAGCAAGGCGTGTCACTATCAGATTGAGTGTAACCACACCACCAGACGGCGTCTGGAGAAGGACCGGCCATACTGGAAAGAATTGCAAGGTCGCCGGTCTATTCTACTCGCCTCTTTTAACCTCAAACGGACAAATCCTTTTGTTTTTATAGCGCTCCTGAATCCAGGGTTTGGCACGTAAAGTGCGGACGATTTGTCCGGAATGGGAGGTTCCCGGTTGCCCTGCCTACGTCTGTATTCGCGAGACGTACCAATCGACCAAGAACGTGTCATTGCCCAGAAACTCATCGAGATTACAGAGAGGACGTTTCATCTGCAGGCTCAAGCGGCCAAACGAATAGCGATTCAGTTTATCCCGCTCTCTCAGCTACCGACAGTTGAAGATTTCGACCCAACAGTTCCACTGGATGCCGATTTCACTCTTGAAGTGAGTGCCCATGGCCTGACGGAAATGGGGAAGAGAGCCTTTGCCGAAGAAGCCGCATCTGCGCTCGCTCGCCTGATGCCTGTGAAACCAAAGAGCAGGTTTGCCCGTCTACTGGGAAGCAAAGCGGACACGCCCAGTCAGGGGGCTCTTCAATTCAACGAAATCAGCCAGGAGGAGTCGACGAATAGTGATCCGTTCGTCGTGGATCCCGCTGCTCGAAGCGTGTTTATTGCCTCGGCTGTACCGGCAAGATCCCAACTGAGCCAGGACGCGTTGGCCAGCTCTCACAGTGCAGGTACAGGCCAGCCAAAAGTACCAGGGCAACATGGGCACTGACACCGCCAAAGCCAACGTCCTGCCTATAAACAATACTTCATTGCGCCGTTCCTGCTTCCGCAGATAAGTGGAGCCGTGCGAGAATGTCTCCCCTTGCGCAAAGTAAAGCTGGGCCAACGGGTCGGTTCCGGCCTCTTCAATATGGTCAGCGCAGGACTGAGGTTGGCCCTCAGTCTCATTGACTGGGACGTTGTCACCTAATTCTTACTTATCCGGCTTTCGGACTGCTGCGACAGCTTTTCCGGTTGCTTTGCCGCCTTGCCAGAAGGACTCGAGGGTTCGACTCGTGTGGAAGTATATTTCGCAGCGATCATCAACCCGGGGACGGGTTTGCTGTGACAGAGGTCACTTGGGCGATCTCAGCGATCAGTGCGCGCATGATTTCGGAGAGCCTGCAACCTTACGGATGAGGACTTAATAGCGACCCGCAAATCTGGTCAACGGCGTTGGTGCCCGCATCCACGGCGGCCACGTGTCGAGAAACTGCGCCGAGATCTAATTATTTCAGCAGCTGGCTTAGCCATGTCTGGAATCGCAAAGCTACAATAAACAAGCGGCTGGAGGGAACTCGTCACATCGGATGCGTTTCTCAGTTGCTGAGCCTGAGCTATCTTGCGCCACACCAACGAGAAAGGGAATTACGGAAATCCGATAGGCCGCTATCGTCTCGACGGACATTGTACCCGCCTTCGTGACTGCGAAGGCACAATCGCCGGCGGTGAGTGGTGATTCTTATGCTCAGAATCGTCGTTGAAGTTGTGACCTTCTCTTACAGATCCAGTCCTCACCTTACAACCTGCCGTAGACGACCGGGCTACAGTCTTCTATAAAATGCACCTGGTACTTCTCAGGAGCTGCCCATGACAGTGAAGCGTATTGGTATTCTCACGGGAGGTGGGGACGTCCCGGGGCTGAATTCGGTCATCAAGTCCGTAGTTTACCGGGGAGCCGAAATCGGATGCGAAGTGATTGGCATTCGACGAGGCTGGGAGGGACTAACCCACGTCGATCTCAAAGATCCAGCAAGCCGATCGCGTTATATTCAGCCGCTCAATCGCGAGAACACCCGCACCATCGATCGCACAGGTGGTACGTATCTGCACAGTTCGCGTACCAATCCCGCACAAATGCGAAAGCTGCCGCCGACCCTCCAAGGGCAACAGTTTTCCTGCAAACAGTCCACCGACAAGGGAGTAACCAACACGGTGTTTGATGTGACGCCCGCGGTGCTACAGAATATCGAGACGTTGGGGCTCGATTACCTGGTTGCGATCGGCGGCGATGACACCTTGAGCTATGCCGCCAAACTCAACCGGCATGGTGTAAAGGTGATCGCGGTACCAAAGACCATGGATAACGACGTCCGCAACACGGAGTACTGCATCGGGTTTTCGACGGCCATCACGCGAGCCATCGATGCCATCGAGCGGCAGCGAACGACCGTCGGGTCACATGAGCGCATTGGCATCTTCCGCGTCTTTGGCCGCGACGCCGGCTATACCGCTCTCTACACCGCGTATGTGACCGCAGTGCGCTGCTGTATCCCTGAGTACAAGGTGAATTTGAAGCACCTGATCGAAGTACTTCTCACTGATAAACGCAATAATCCCAGCAACTATTCGTTGGTGATTCTTTCCGAGGGTGCCGAGTGGGAGGGTTACACGGTGAAGGAGTATGGCGAAGACGACGCCTTCGGCCATCGTAAGAAGATGAGCGTGGCGGAGGATCTCAGCAACGAGATCAGGGCCGCTACCGGGGAGGAGACCATTGTCAGC
>CAZDYZ010000969.1:0-1968 GCA_964509525.1 uncultured Acidobacteriaceae bacterium | reverse complement strand
TGTAATTCCTCGTGGATGTGAGCAAAGTCAGGCCGGGGATGGGGATCTGGCCTGCAGCTCTTCTGGGGATCACCGGGAAAGAGCCTCAACTCCAGCTCTGTCTCGGACATCTCTGTCGGCAGCGGCCAGCTTAACCCCGCCGCTGTGAACCGCTCTAGGTAATCGTGGACCGTACTTTGGCTGACGTTGGCACTGCGGGTGATCTGTCGCTGGCCCAGCTTCAGATCGAAATAGAGCCGCAGAACTTCTCGGGTCTTGCGCATGGACACTCTCTTTCCGGGCACCTGGACCTCCTCTCGGAGGCTCAAGCTACCCGCTGGTTGGTGTCCAGCGCCGCCACGTTGTTTTCCACAGGCGATTCCTGAGCATCCCGATCAGTGTTCCTGCAAGCGCCGATCACTGATCGACTTGGCGCAGGAATGGTGATCGCTTTTGCCCAGGAACAGTGATCGGAATCAGGCAGGAATCGTGATCGAGATCATTCAGGAATGCTGATCGGCTTCAGCAGGAATCCGCAGCCCGGAAGCTGCACGGCGGAACTGGTCGTACCGAACGCGAGGAGCGCGCCACTCATCGTCAACTGGGCCAACTGGCCGCCAAATGCGTACGCCACCCAGCGATACACGAGCGCCGCGAGAGTCCAAAGCACTGCCATATACAGCAGAAGCACCCCGAGGTCACCCCAAGTGCGGATTCCCTGGAGTCCATCGCTGAAGCCTTCAAGCAGCACCGCAACCCTGCTTCTGGACAGAAGACAAGGTCGGTGATTTGTATGGCTTTTTGACGACGAAAGCCGGGCGGCGTCATCCGACCGACTTTGACCTGACCGCGGATGGCAAACGGGCGGGAGTGCTCCCATAAAAAATCGTTTCCCAGATGTGGCGGACAGGTGAGATAGCGTAGAATCGTGTCGTTTTCGGGGTCAAGAACGAAATTCCAGTTATGAGGGACCATGATTTTTTTCCCCGCACTAGATCGCTTCGGGACACTCCGCAGGAATCTAGACATTTGGTCACCACGTTGGCTCGCTTGCGGGTTGCTACTGTTCTGCCTGAGTGCTTGCGTGCGCACGGTGACCCAGCAGCTTGCGATGTTTGACCGGCTGGGTCAGGTAGGGGACGGTGGAAACTACATTCTGCAGACCACCCTCGAATTCCAAAAGACCGGCGTGATTTATCCCCCGCCGGGAACATCGAGATCTCTACCCGCAATCAGCCTGTACAGTCCGATGCTGTATCTCCTGCTATCTGTGCCGGGCCGATTGGTGTCGTGGGAAAACCCATTCCTGGGCCCCCGCCTGATCGAGATTGTTGCCTTCCTGCTTTGCGTTGTGGTGACCGCATCCATTACGCGCGCTCTGCTCCCGCACCCTCGGTCGTGGCTGTGGGGCGTGCTCCTGGCCTTGTCCATTGATTCAATGAGCGGTTGGGTGCTCCAAATTCGCAGCGACTTTCCAGGCATACTGTTCAGCCTGATTTCGATCCGTTTGTTGCTGGCTCGCTCTCGCTGGCGTGTGCTGCTAGCCGGCGCGGCCGCTGGGTTTGCCACTCAGTTTAAGTACACGTTTGTGTCCGCAATCTTAGCGGGCACACTTTGGCTTGTCATGCAGCGAAGGTGGAAAAGCGCGGGGGAGTTTACTGGCGCGGCAACTGTAGCCTCTCTCGGCATTTACCTTCTCTTCTGGCATCGTGAGCCGCAGATGCTCGAGCAGATCTTCGTTTTTCGCCATCCGATCATAGAGTACCGCGAGTACTTCGGCTGGATCGCGCCTACGGTTCTTAAAGAACCCGTTCTACTGCTCGGTGCCGCAACTCTTCCATTACTTGCTCTACGCCGTTGGAGCCGCTGGTGGTTATTGATCGGCTATCTGGCAATCTCGCTGGTTCTTTCCGCCGTGCTTGAGTTGCAGGCAGGAGCCAACGTCAACTACTTCTTTGAAACCCTCTTTGCCTTGGTTCCCTTGGCTGC
>CAZDYZ010000968.1:0-3615 GCA_964509525.1 uncultured Acidobacteriaceae bacterium | reverse complement strand
CGGTCGACCCATTGCCGTAGTTTGCAATCTTGCTTTACGGTAGTGATGCCCAAGCCTGATTTTGCGCCGAGGATCGGTAAATATGGCAACCATCATTACGGACAAGAACCGGACGACGATATTCTGGTCTCTCTTGTTTGGCCTTGTTGTGTTGGCGGGCCCGGACCTCCTCTCCACACCGGTTCCTGCGGCGGACCTGCTCTTGCTAAATGGGCACGTAGTCACGATGAATAGCGCGCACTCAACAGCCCAGGCAATAGCGGTTCAAAACGAGCACATCGTATGGGTGGGGACGAATGAAGAAGCACAGAAACTCTTTCCCCGAGGCTCGAGCACGATCGATCTGCATGGCGCGACGGTGTTGCCGGGAATCATCGACGCTCACACTCATCTCGTCTCACTCGGCGAAAGCTTGCTCCGACTCAATCTGAAGGACGTTGCCACGGAGCAGGAAGCCGTTGAGCGGGTGAGACAGAAAGCAGCCTCGACTGCGCAGAACGAGTGGATTGTGGGCTGGGGATGGGACGAAGGAAAGTGGGCAGCTCACTACCCTACGAACAAGGCCCTGAACGGAGCCTCACCTAACAATCCCGTTTACCTCATCGGACTTCACGGCTATGCCGCCTGGGTCAACCAGAAGGCTTTGCAAATGGCTGGTATCAGCAAAGATACAAAGGAGCCCGAAAATGGCAAGATCCTGCGCGATGAGAAAACCGGTGAACCTACCGGTGTGTTGCTCAATCGTGCCCAGGAATTGGTGGGGAAGCAAATCCCTCCACTAACACTGGATCAACTGAAGAAAGCCATCGATCTTGCTGCCCAGGAGTGTATTCGAAATGGTCTAACCTCGGTGCACGAGGCCCTGGTCGGGTCCATCCAGTTGCAGGCCTTTCGCGAGCTCCTTGCAGAAGGCCGGCTGCCCCTGCGCGTGTACGTCATGCTGGATGGCAGCGATCGGGTCCTGGTGGCACAGTGGCTGGAGCGGGGACCGGAGATCGATCCGCATCACCAACTCACGATCCGTTCCTTCAAGCTTTTCGCCGATGGTGCCCTCGGTTCACGCGGCGCAGCTCTGCTTCAGCCTTACAGCGACGCTCCGCAAACCAGAGGAGTGATTACCACTGCTGCACCTGAGATCTACCAGTTGACACACAGCTCCCTGGAGAGAGGATTTCAGGTCTGCACGCATGCGATCGGTGATGCGGCCAACCGGATGGTTCTGGACGCATATGCCAGCGCACTGAAGTCGGTGCCGGAAGCATACGACCCGAGGTTGCGCATTGAACACGCTCAGGTGCTGGCGCCCGAGGACATTCCCCGCTTTGCTCGGCTGGGGGTGATTCCCTCGATGCAGCCGACCCATTGCACATCCGACATGGCATGGGCCGAAGCCCGGCTCGGACCGCAGCGAATCAAAGGGGCATATGCCTGGCGGTCGATTCTAGACACCGGCGCGCACCTGCCCTTGAGCTCTGACTTCCCGGGTGAGACCTTGAACCCGTTCTATGGAATCTACGCTGCTATTACCCGGCAGGATCCGCAGGGTAGTCCGCCTGGCGGCTGGTATCCGCAACAGCGACTAACACTGGACGAGGCCTTGCGAGGTTACACGATCGAAGGCGCCTATGCGGAGTTTGAGGAGACGGCAAAGGGGTCTATTGAGAAAGGGAAACTAGCCGATTTCACGGTGATTTCACAGGACATCACGAAATTGCCGCCAAAGGAGATCTTGTCCATCCAAGTTCTAAAGACTTTCATCGGCGGAAAACTTGTTTACGACCTCGACGGTAAGACGCAGGCCGTTCACTAAACGGAGGCCAGCCTCGCATTGTGCCCTTTAGCCAGCATTCCAGGAATTCTTAATTCGGCAAGACAGTTCAGCGTATTTTCGACAAGGATGGAGTATGCCAAGGACGGGCATCGAAGCTGGTGATCGGGCTGAAGCGCGAACTGCTCCCGGTTTGGGCTTGCGGATTCGTTAGGCGGGCGTACAATTTGAGTCCAAGCCACGGAAGTGAAGAGATATGGCGGGCCCATCAGGACTTCCCTTTGAGTACGAAGTTGAGCTCTCCGGCGACACCACATTGGTGAAGTGTCACGGCAGAGTGGTCAGGGATACCGCAGCCGAGCTGAAGCAACTGGTAAAGCCCATGATCCCCAAGTGCCGGCGCATTGTGCTCGATCTGACCGATGTGGACTTCGTGGACAGCGCCGGTCTGGGAGTGCTGGTAGGACTGAAAGTATCAGCCGAGTCCGCCGCCTACTGCCGACTGAAGTTCATTAACTTCGCGCCGCGGGTAAAAGAGCTGCTACACATCACCAAGCTGACCAAGATGCTTGAAGGCTAGGTTGCTGCGGCGATACCTATCAGGTTCTTGTCTCGGTACTCTTGCTTATGGCAACGATGGCATGCGAGTCATACGGTTCGCCGGCGTCAGGCACAATCAAAGCTCGCCTCTACGAAGCACGCCTCGCCTACTCCTTCGTTGAGTCCGCCGCCACTCATGATCGAGCAGCATGGCAGGCACACAGCTGGATCACCCGATTTGGTTTGACGAACTCTGCAACGTATCCTTGTGTTTGTGCAACACCGATGTAGGCAGCATTTGCTGTGGGATAAAGGTTGAACTCATGGTTCACAGCCTGGCGGCTCTGGACGACCAGGGTCGGCAACCTTGCGGTACAAACCTGAGTGGGCGTCGACCCCACTTCATGCCAATGACACTTTACCGACACATCGGCAGCCTGTTTGGCGATGTTCTCCCCATGTGTTGGTTCACAAGGTGTCGGCTGCCCACTCCTGGCTCAGCGACAGTCTGTTGCGAAGTCGATCTGATTATTCACGGTACAGCCAACCCGCCACCAGCGCTGCCAGAATCGCTCCTACCCAAAGTTCCAGCATCCACCACAATGGAAAGATGCGATCAAAAGTGGCCCAGGTTGCGCTCGCGAAGTTGGTGGGAAAACCCGCAGCAAAACCGACGAAGAAACCTATTTGTGCAGCGGTTTTCGGCCCAGCCCCTTGGGTTGCCCGCACTGAGGCGTAGAGCCACGCAATGACGTAGGCAAGCACGAACAGCACGACGGTGTAGAGGGGGACAAAGAATGAATAGCGTGGGTTTGCAAGCATGAGGCCGGCTTGCTGGGCAGCGGCGTAGCGTTCACGCAGTATCACTACATTGATACACAGGCTCCAGGCGGTCCACAGCACGCCTCCGGCCAGCGCGCCATAGAGGATCCGACGACCATTAACAGCGGCCATAATGCCACCTCGTCAGACAGATTTTTTCTGGGAGTTCCCATTGGGCACGGGATGCTAGCAAGCCGGTTGGCGTGATGTCAAGGTCACTATCGAGCCATCAGCAGGTGCTCGCTCATGAGCATTTATCACCGTGTTGGGCTTTCATGCTGATGGCAGCATGGAAAACTCCGCCCATTGACTGCAGGGATCCATACGCCCGTGATTCGCCCTAACTCCTGTGTCCTTCCTGCTAGCAAGTTAGCGATTGCTGTGATCCCACAATCTGGGCTGAGAAGAAATTCCCCGAAGCGTCCCAAAGTTGCATTGTGCACGTTGGAAGAATTGGGGCGGGGAACGAGGAATCAATAACATAT